>NZ_NIBG01000001.1:300000-590029 GCF_002270055.1 Anaeromicrobium sediminis
GTAGAGCCATAATAATTGCTCCAACCAAGTTTGCAATAACAACAGTTACAAGCATCTTCATAAAGCGGTCTAGTTGAACCTCTTTCTTGTAAACACTTAAAATTGCCATACAGTCACTTGTGAATAGTTCAACACCTAATAACAGAATTGCGATGATCCCTGTTGGGAAAATAAGTGCGCCTAAGAACTTCCCTAAACCTGGATCAGCTGTATATGCTGCTAGCTTGAAGTACCCGATAGCACCCATAGCAATGAACATACCTGCTAAAATACCTTGTAGAATAAGTGCTCTAGATTTCTTTTCTACCTTACTTTTTCCAGCTGCTACGATGTAGTCAACAATTTCAATAAATGATTTCATGCTTTCCCCCAATTATATATTTTTATAATAATTTCCTTTCAAATAATATCATATTTCCAAGCGTATTACAAGATTTTAATAAAACTAGCGCTTTTTTTTGAATTGTTGCGTAATTAGAATATTTTCACCATCTTTTGCACCCTATGGCTTATTCGTGTGGATTTGCATGTTCCGAACCACTGACTTGAACCCACACAATGTATAATGGTTATTCAATTTCAAATCGCTTATAAATATAAACATAGACTGAGGTACATGTCCTCCAACTTCTACAAAAAAAATTACTCCCACAATCAATTAAATTGTGAGAGCAATTTATACAACTTTAGTAATTAACTATGTTCATATTACTTATTTTCTTTCATTTAACTAACCTAGTAGAAACCAAGAATATTCCTGAACTTTATACTAACATCATCAGAAGACAACACTATCCTATAATTTATGTTTTCCCGAACGTCTGAAAAATCCTCAACCTCGCTAAACTTTCTACAAGTATTGCATTAGTAACGTTTATATTTCATGTTAATATCATTCTACTCTTAAAACCTTATATTCACATACATCAACCATCACACCTATTTAATCAACTTTAGCAGTGGTCAGCACTCCACATGTATGGTGTGTTACAGTTACATAAAAATATAATATTATTTACTTAGAGAATATTACATTAATTCAAAAGACAAAAGGGTTTACTAATGAGAATAACCGTACCTAATGATTCTTTCTGTAGATTTCTATAAAATTATAATATTTATTAATAAATATCCCTGTAAATTTTAAGTTTTACAGGGATTATTGTTTTCTATATGATTGTTTACTTATTATTACTTCCAAATATCTTAGTTTCATCTATTGCTTCTACTGTATATCCATCAATTGTCCCTTTACCAAATGTTTTATTTTCAATAGCCTTTTTTACATAGTCATTTTTCATTATATTTTCAACAGTTATTTCCAGTTCTCCACTAATTTCTAATCGTGGCATTTTATGAAAATTTCTAATATTTAAAATGGCTTAAAAGAAAACACATTAAGGTTGATTTTTAGGCATATCACAGTAGGTCTTCTATTTTTCTTATTCTGGCTCCAGGGGGTAGAGCACCCATGACAACTTTTTCCCAAGGGGCTCCTATTACGGACTCCATGATAGCTATTGCCCCTCGGTCATCCTTTGTCCTAATTAACCTACCACATCCTTGCTTTAGTATGAGCCCCATTTCAGGATAGTCTACTGTCATCATTGGGTCAAATCCTTCTTCCTTTGCCTCTTTACGTTGTACTTCAATTAAAGGGTCTAGAGACGGAAAAGGAAGCTGCCAAACTATAAGAAGGGATAATGCCTCGCCAGGCACATCAATTCCCTCCCAAAAACTAGCACCAATCAGTACAGATGATACTTCCTCTCGAAATTTCCGAACAAGGTATCCCCGCTCTCCTCTATCCTCCCATAAAACCTCAAAGGGTAGCTGATAGTCCTTCAACCCAATTCTAATTTTTCGAACTTCATCTAGGGAGTTGGTAAGTACTAGAGCTCGTCCCCCATTTAGCTTTAATAAAGATACTAATTTTTTAATACCAAGGGAAAACTTAACATCTTTATAATTATTTGGCAAGCACTCAGGCAAATAGACAACAACTTGTTTTTCAATATCAAAGGCACTTCCAACCGTAGAGCAGGATGGTTTTTTTAACCCAAGAGTACGTGTAAAGTAACTAAAATCACCTTCATTGCTTAAGGTTGCAGAGGTAAACACCACAGGTAATCTCTTCTGAAACAAATGTATATCTAGCATTTTACTTAAATTCCGTGGAACTACCCAAAAGCTACCATCCAGTTGATCTACCCAAGTGATAACATCCATACTTTTATTTCTACCGAATCTGTCTAATGCCATCATTGCCCTTTCTATTTGAGTTTCGTATGTTTGTAGCAAACTTGCAGGTAGAGATTCTAGGTATAGTTCTTGTTCGATTTGTATCTCAAGGAGCAGACGATCTAAAGCCTTATGAAAAGTATCCGCTGCTTTAAGTAGTGTATCATCTACGCGAAGTGCTAATCGATCTGAACGCTTATCTGCAATCACACAATGATTAAGTTTTATAAAAAAATAAGAACAAGCTTCTTCCAAAGCAAGCCTAATTGAAATTAAGGATTCCCTAGCTCCCTGGATTTCTTCTAGGGAGCTGGTAATGTTATCTATATCCTCCTTAATAATTTGTCGCCCTGCCCGCATGGCTGCTGGAAGTATAACTTTATGCCCTTCATCAAAAATGACTGCCGAATAACTGGGAAGTATAGGCAATTTACCATCAGCAATTTGTTCATCTCGTGTCCATAGGTCATCAAAAAAGATTTCATGATCAGCAATAATTAAGTCCCTGGTAGGTCGATAATGTTCCCTGGCTTTAACAAGTTTACAAAACCCACGGCTAGAACACAGATCACAGGACATAGACTCATCCCACCCAATCTGCTTCCACACACGATCCGGTACAAGTGGCATTTCTGAACGTTCACCACGATTAGTTTTCCCTAACCATTGATTAATCTCATCAGACATTGTATTTGATTTCTCGGTAAATAGACTACTAGATTCATTTACTCGCGCATCGCAGATATACTGACGTGGGTCCTTGGCCATTCGTGCATCTATCTCTAGTCCAAGTATATGAGAAAGGGTCTGAATATCTCCATTAGGCCCTGCCAACTGTTCTTGGAGTGCTGTCGAGGCACATGCAATCACTACAGGTTTCCCGCTGAAGCGAGCATAGGCGATTGCTGTGAGTACGTAGGCGAATGTCTTTCCTGTACCGAGTCCGGCTTCAGCTAAGTGAACTTTTTTATTGCAAACTGCATCTGCAAGTTGAAAGGCAGTAAATATTTGTTCCTCACGGACTTCATATCCGTGTTCTGGGAGGATATCGTAAAAAACCTGGCCAATCCATTCGGCCAATTTAACTGGAAATTCTTCTTTTTTATGGTATTCAAAGAGTTCTTTTAGTCTTGCAAACATGCTTTATTCCCTCCTGCTTTACTTTGCGGATTTTATCTAAAACCGTAGCGTATCATTCCATTCCCTTAATTTTACACTATCATTACTAACATCTTTAATAATAACGGAATGTTCAAATTTATTTAATTCTTGTTCGACTCTATCAGCCATTATGAGTACATCTGTTTTATTTGTTTTAGATAGCCCTCTTATTTGTTCATTTAATGATGCATCATTTATTAGAATAACCATCCCATTGCCTTTATATTTTTAAATTCCTTTGTTTGGGGTAAAATTATATTTATTCCTTATCTATATTTTGAGCTTATTTAATATCGCTACTCTTGCGACACTAGCCCCTATTCTACTTCCCTTTATCTGCTCCCTCAGCTCCTCATCATCAATAAGCTTTCCAGCGTTCTCCATGGCCAATATGACAGAACCAGAATTATATCTTTTAGGAAGTGTGGTCATTATTACACTTCATTTTCAAGTATATTTCTAAAGTATAAACCATAATTTCCTAGACATTGAAAAAAGTCCCTAGTTTATTAGTCTATGAGAACATAAACCACACTAAAGAAAAAGGGGCAAAATGACCTAAAGGCTTTTCATAAGCCTATTTCCTGTCTATCAACTCCATACACTCAACATGTGTAGTATGTGGAAACATATCTACCAGCTGGGCTTTTAAAGTTTTATATCTATTTTCATCTAAATATTTCAAATCCCTAGCTAGGCAGATGGATTGCATGATACGTATACTATCATAAGAGGATTCATATTAAATAATGTATCTAGGAGCATTTCATCACAGCCATTTCTAGGGCTCACTACGGTCATATCTCATATCATTACATCTTCATAGATTTTATGAACTACTTCCTCTGCGTTATCCATATTATTAACCTTTACATTAATTTTTTCATCTTCTATTATCTCTCTACCTTATACCTGCTTAGCCTTTTGATTTTGGAATAATGAAGTCTCAACATAAAAAATATTCAGGAGCTTTCTTTCCTGAATATATGTTTGTAAGTACGTGATATTAAATTTTATTCTAACTATGTATATCCTAGAACTTCTATAGGATCAGCTTTAATCATTACAAATATCTCACCTTCTATATTCAGATGGTGACATACCTGTTTTTTTCTTAAAAAGCTTGGAAAAGTGTCCTGGATATTCAAAGCCTAGCGTATATGCAACCTGGGCAACTGACTCTTCTGTACTTAAAAGTAGAGATTTTGCTTTTTCAATTAACTGAAAATGTATATGCTCTTGGGTATTTTTTCCTGTCTCTTTCTTCAATACATCACTTAAGTAATTGGTTGAGTATCCCATTTTTCCAGCTAGATATTTAACTGTAGGAAGTCCATTATCCACTAAGTCTTTTGACTGAAAATAATCTGTAAGAAATGTTTCAAAACGACTGATCACATCTTTATTGGCACTGTTTCTAGTAATAAACTGTCTACCATAAAAGCGTCTAGCATAGTTTAAAAGGACCTCAAGATTAGATACAATCAACTCATCACTATATATGTCTGAATTTTCATTAATTTCCTCCTTAATTGTATTGACTATATTATTTATTGTTTCTTCTTCTTGTTCAGACAAATGTAATGCTTCACTAGAGTCATAGGAGAAAAAGGTGTACTCTTTTATCTTAGAATTTAATTGGCTTTTTCTAATTAAATCAGGATGAAAACACAGCATCCAACCTTTTGCATCACTTGGTGTATGTTCCACAGTCCCAACTTGTCCAGGAGCTGTAAACATCATACTACCTTCGCTAAAATCATAGTATTGCCTGCCATATTTAAACTTACAATTATGACCATCCTTCAAAGAAATTGTATAAAAACCAACAACCATTTGTCTATTTTCATATTTTGATGAGAATTGTATATTGTTTATATCTATTAGTGTTATCAATGGGTGTATTGGTTTATCATAACCTAACAACTCATGAAGCCTTGTTATTGTATCTATATTAATTATCTGTTCCATTTTCAACACCTTCCTTTGCCTAAGAATGTAGCTACCATCATTATACAATAAAATAAAAGTGTATTAAAGGTTAGTAAAAAACCTCAAACATTAGGTTTAATCTAACATTTGAGGTATGATTCTATTATGATTTTTTTCGATATGACACAGGAGACATGCCCGTCTTTTGTTTGAAGAATTTTGAGAAATGGGAAGGATATTCAAATCCAAGCATAAATCCTATCTGAGATATTGGTTCATTAGTTCCCAATAAAAGATTTTTTGCCATTTCAACTAATTGAAATTGTATATGCTCTTGAGTATTCTTTCCAGTTTCCTTCTTTAGCAAGTCACTTAGATAATTTGTTGAATAGCCCATTTCTTTTGCAATATATTTAACTGTGGGAATACCCTTTTCTACTAGATTTTCCTCTTCAAAGCATCTTCTCAGCAACATATGAAATCGTGTTATCAGATCTTTATTTACATTATTTCTAGTTATAAATTGTCTTCCATAAAACCGCTTAGAATAATTTAGTAGCATTTCAATATTTGAGACAATTAAATCTTGACTATATATGTCAATATTTTGACTATATTCTTTTTTGATGGATTGAACAATATTTGTGATAACTTCTTTTTCATTCTCTGATAAGTGAAGGGCTTCACTGGTATCATAAGAAAAAAAAGTATACTCATCTATTTTGTTACCCAGTGAACTTCCTCTAATCAAGTCTGGATGAAAGCATAGCATCCACCCCTCCATCTCACTTGAACTCTCCTCTACAACAGCCACTTGCCCTGGACTTAAAAACATGAGACTACCTTCACTAAAGTCATAATAGCCACGACCATATTTCATTCCACAGCCTTTACCTTTCTTTAAGGCAATTGTGTAATATCCTGTCACATATTTAGTATTAATATATTCTATTCTAGGTTTCATATTATTAAAATCAATCAGTGTAATCAATGGATGTTTGGGCTTTTCATACCCTAATAGTTCATGAAAAACTGAAATTGAATGTATTTCTACTATTCTATCCATATAACCACCCTTCTAATCAGCAGCTTTATCTTAGTAAATTATAACTTCAGAATATCTAATTGCTTTTTCTCTTCATCATTCGTTTCCCAACCCAGTTAAGAACCTTACCCGTTACATCGTCAAATTCTGATGACACTTTTTTCAGTTCCTTTCTGATTTCAATATGCTGTGGACAATGCTTCTCACACTTCCCACAATTTACACATTGTGATGCCCTAGCTAGTTCTCCACCTGTAAGGCCCCCCATACCTATTTCATACATCAATCTTGCATTTATAGTTCCAAACATGTATTTATCGTTATATTTGCTGAAGCACTCAGGAATGTTTACACCTGCTGGACAAGGCATACAATAAGCACATCCTGTACATGGAATCTTAGTTAATTCCTTATATTTATCCCTTACTTTCTCAATCAATTCCACTTCCTCTTTTGATAGACTATTTGTTTCAGTTGTATTGGCACCATTAATGTTCTCTCTTATATGTTCGTCATTGTTCATTCCTGATAAAACACATGTAACTTCTTCATGGTTCCATATCCATTTGAGAGCCCACTCAGCTGGGTTTCTTTTAACCTTTGCCGTGTCCCATAATCCCTTGACTTCCTTTGGAACCTTATTAGAGAGACTACCACCTCGAAGGGGTTCCATAATGAATACTGCAATATCCCTTTCAGCAGCATATTTTAATCCTTCAGTTCCAGCCTGATTGTTTTCATCAAGTATATTATATTGAATCTGACACATATCCCAGTCATAATCGTCCACAATATTTTTAAAAGCCTGAATATCGCAGTGAGCTGAAAATCCTACATGTTTAACATGTCCTTTCTTTTTTGCATCACTAAGAAATTCAAGTACGCCCAAAGATTTCATTCTATTCCAAGTTTCTTGGTCCATAATACCATGAACTAGATAATAATCAATTGAATCCAGCTGTAATTTACTCAGTTGCTCTTTAAGTATGCTATCCATATCTTCTCTCTTTTTAACTAACCAGGGTGGAAGTTTTGTAGCTATCTTAACTTTTTCTCTCAAGCTTCTATCTTTAAAGACCTTCCCTAAAAACCTTTCACTTTCACCATTATGATATGGATATGCCGTATCAAAATAATTGACACCTTCTTTAATAGCATATCGAATCTGTTCTTCTGCTTTCTTTTCATCTATCCGTCCTAATCTGGTTGCTAAACGCATACATCCAAAACCTATTGTTGAAATCTCATCCCCTGTTTTAGGTACAACTCTATATTTCATCCGAAAAACCTCCTCTAGTTCCATATATAATTTTATAATCAGTTTATAATGTTCTTCATATTACAGGAATCACAGTTCTTCTATATTGTCACATTCTTATATTTCCTTATGTTAAATTCATTATATTAAAATTCCTTCATTTAATGAATGTATCTATTACTGATAAACTTATACATTTTACTGTTTAGTGTATATTTCTTCACTCATATGTCGAACTTACTTTTTATTTAATTGACTAGCTAACATTATCAATTCTTCTAAATCTGTATTTGATTTTTGCATGGATTCACTTTGAGCTTTAATAGAATCAGCGATTTGCTCAGTGGCCTTTGTTGCTTTCTTTGAAGCAATTTATGAGTCATCTATTAATAATACAACTTCTTCTTTATACATAGAATCATCTTTATTAATCATACATTTATGAACTATGGAAGAAAATGCATATTTTTCAGATATAATTATACATTTCACAGATAAATGAAATTTCACTTGAAAAATCAGTATTATGTTAGACTTTTTCAATAAATTTCTTTATTTACTCTGCATCCTCACAACGGTCTCCACATGCTTGGTGTATTACCATTAGCATATATAGAACACCTTTAAATATTATCATGTCAATGAATCGTATCTCCTATTGTCACACTTTTCTAGTCTATGGCCTTCATAGATAGTGTATTTGTAAACGATTTATGGTACAATAGATAATATCTTTTCTAAAGGAGTGAACTTAATGGACATTACTACTGTGTATACTGTTGGTGCAGTACTAATTTTAGGAATTGGTGTAACTATCGCATTTTATCATTATAGAAAACGAAATCTAGAGAAATTATTCAATCATGTTTATGAAACAGCAAAACAGATACCCAAGCAAAAGAAAAATAGTTTTCTATTACTGATGTTTAAAGAATCTCTATCGGCATCAAAACATAAATCGAATACAACTTCTATTGCTGGTAAACTTAACAACCCTAAATATTTAGAAGTCCAATTAGTGCAAATGTCACGAATTCTAAAAGATACCTCAAAAGTACAGGATAAAACAATAAAAAAATCACTGCATTTGCTTAAGGATTATCAGGCATGGGAAAAAGACAAGATGGATAAAGATAAAAAAATAGTCTAAGCCAACGCATAATAATAGCTTATAGAAGCACTTAAAAATACTTCTATCTATTTTACTCTAAGGGTCACTTAATACCTAAGGAATACACTGAAAATAGAATAACCCTTATTTGACTAATCTAATTAAGTCAAGTAAGGGTTATTTGTTATTATTCAATTTTCAAAACAAAACTGAATATCTAAACTCAAATCAAGTCACTTTCTATCTATCCTCATGACTGTCTCCGCAGGTGTGGACTGTTGTATGTAGTAAATCTAAAAATAGTGCAGCAGGATACAGACATAAGCATATTGCATTAAAGGAAATCATCTACTCAATAAGTATCGCATATTTATTTTAGATATGAAATTAGCTTTATATATATATGAAGATATAGATGCATAAATTGTGTTCAATATTATAAACATATAAGCTAATCATTTAGATGTACTATTTTTTAATCAGAAAGATACCTATAAAGTAAACTAATATATTTTAAATACTGAATACTAAAATATATTAGTTTACTTTATAGATGGTATAATTATAATTAAGAGCCTATCAGAAATTATAGACTATGTAATAAAAAAACTAAAGGCATATATAGGGGGCTATGAAAAATAAGAGTGTCAAGAGAGCGTGGTTGTCTACATACGTATATTATGTTTTCAACAACTCCATCCCCTCTACAAATTAACGGTTAATTTTCTCAACTCTAAACCCTATTTCTTTATTGCTCTTCTTATAGCATTTCTTTATTAACTCCTCCTTTGATATTTCCATACCCATATAGGTATCAATTGTTAGTTGGTCCCTGTTTGCAAAATATTTTTCTAAAAGCCTTTCTTCCAAATCTTCTTGAGATGCCAGTGTATAGTCATCTAATATATGTTTTAAATTAAATCCATATTTTATCAATGCTCTTCCTAGTAATGTACACCTATGACAATTGATAGGATCTTGCATTGCGCCCACTAAGGCAATTCTATATCCTTTTTCACAGCCATCTTTTAGCCGCTTTATACCATTTAAGAAGTTTTTGTCATATGCTACCTTTTCAAAATCAGCAAAGCCTTCTTCTGTATATAAGCTTTTATCTTCCCTTTGAACTGCAAATTCCTTTCCCATGTAAATATATATATACCCCTTACCAATTAATGTTCTTGAAAAGGATTCTTTATTAAATTGAATATTATATTTTGAATATGGTGTTCCTCTAATGTCTACAATACAATCTATATCATAGAAGTTCAACATATTTAGAAATCTATCCATAGAATAATTTGAATGTCCTATTGTAAATATATCCATACTTCACTTTCACCTTCTTCTAAACACATCCATATAAGTGATATTAACAATATTATTCCAGATACTAAATCTAATATTCTAAATACGCTTCACTTTAATTTTATATTTTGGGGATGAGTCTATTTCTTTTCTATCAACGCAATTATCTAGATATGTGTTTTGTTAGCATGATGATACTGGTACACGGAATTATAGAAGTTTACGTAGGAGTGAGTTAGACCCCCCTTGGGTTATGCTTTTACGAAATTCTACTAAATCACCTGCTAAAGCCACTTCACCCCTGTTATCTTCCCTTCCAATTTTCCACACCAGGCCTGTTAGCTCTGAATATATCCTTCAAGTATTGTTCATAAGCCTTGTTCTTTTATTATTTTTATATACTTATCTCTACAATCTTTTTCTAGCCTTTAAATTTCTACAAAGTAGTAAGCAATATTACATCTTATTCAGCTCAGACAAATTAACTCATCATTAAGCAAAGTTTTTTGTCTCAGCATTTCCCAACTAAGTTTTCAATACAAAGCGCCCTAACGTTCACTTAGAGTGCAAAATATTTGAAAATAACTTTATATGGAAATTTTTACACAACAAATCCTGCAATTAGAGCTATTAGTACAATCAATGGTGCTGGGATTTTTTTTGTCAATAGTAGTATCACCGTTAGAAGTGTAACAACAATATTATCAATCACAAATCCACTCTTTTGCATGAGAATTACCGCAGATACAGCAATTAAACCACCAGCAACTGCATTGATCCCCTTTAAAGAAATTTTTATCCCTTTAATCTTCTTTAAGTTTTCCCATATTGGATAGATAAAATAAATTAAAAGAAGTCCTGGTAAAAAGATTCCTATTCCACCTGCTATGGAACCTAAGACTTGGGTTAATGTAGTACCACCACGAGCTGCCATTCCCCCTGCATAAGCACTAAAACTAAACATAGGTCCCGGTAGTCCTTGTACAAGTCCATAGCCTGTCAAAAATTCTTGATTTGTCATAAACTGCTTCACTTCTACTAGCTCACCATGCATTACGGGTACCACCACCTGTCCACCACCAAAAACCAAGTAACCATAGCGATAAAAACTTTCAAACAAATGAACAATTTGATTATCCCATATAAATGCAAGAACCATACTCCCTATAGTAAAAATTCCAAAGGCAATAAAATATGGCCAAGGAGGATTTAATTTTACACGATTCCATAGGTTCTTCTCTTTTGAGGTAATGATACTTACCATTCCCCCTATCATTAGAACCAATGGAAAAATCCATGGTTCCCTAATAAAGTAAGTAACTATGCCTCCTAGGAGTGATAACAATATAGTAGTATTATCCGTTACTACTTTGCGTCCAATGCGATATGCAGCTACAATAATAAAGCCAACTGCCATTGGACCTATATAACGGAGCCCAGCCTGAGATATATTCATACTATCTAAAAATTGGTACAGAAACGAAAGCACAGTCATCACCGTAAGTACTGGCAAAGCCCATACCAACATGGTCAGAAATGCTAACAATGGTCCTCCAGTTTTATAACCAACGGAAACCATCGTTTGTGTACTAGTTGGTCCTGGTAGAATACTACACAAAGCAATAAGCTCAACGAGTTCTTCTTCATTTAGATAGTCTTTCTTTATTACCATTTGATCTGTAAAAACACCATAATGAGCTGCAGGCCCTCCATAAGCTCCCAAAGAGCAAATGAGTACATCTTTTAAAAAGGTTCTCCATCGTACCCTATTTTCATTTTCCAAGTTTTTTTCTCCTTTCATAATAAAATCATCCTTTCAATTCCTAAATTCCTACATTTTACAATATTCTAATTTTCATATAGAACATTCTTGAGAAAAATTAACTTCCATGGTGTTTTGATATCGCATCCCGATATCGTTATCCGATAATTAAATTATATATTAGAGGTTAGTAGAAATGCAAGACAAAATTTCAAGGAAATTTTTCCTGGGTTTTGTTCAAATTCATATATGTCATCACGCTAAGCAAGAAACTTTCTACCAGGCTTCCATGATTGAAGAACTTAAGGAACATCGATATAATGCCCCATGGACTGAAAATCCCTCAAACTAACATCTGAGGGATCATGTAATTCAATGAAATATTTAGTTCCTAAAATATGTAGGACACTCCATCTCCCCACTCATTGCATCTTTAAAAAGTGTATCACAAATGGCCATACATCCACCACATATATCTGTGTGTACACATGTATGACACAAGCTGTCTATATGATATGTTCTATTTTTTAAAGACTTTATAAACTTACCGTCTGTATAGTATTCATAAATTGAATTAGCCTTTTCGTTCCCTTAGTATGACTATACGGTTTAAAAGAACCATCAGCATGAATAGCTATAAAGCTTTTGCCCGCCATACAACCTGAACGTTCTTTGTTAACACGCCCATTATTAAGATAAATTAGTAGGTTCGAATAGGCTGAGTCTACTTTAACTTTAATTCCCTTAACTTGTTTTATCCATTCAGCCAATTTGTAAAACTCGTCACCGGAGAGGGCATAATCTTCATAATCCTCTGTAGGAGATGGTTTGTATCGTAAAAGATTGATGTTTTTTACACCCATTTTTTTTGCATACTCAACCGTTTTAAAAAAAGTATCTAGGCTATCTTTGCGTATGACCATATTAACACCAAAAGATAAATCTGTACTACTTAAAATCTGGATTGCATTGACAGCATGCTGAAAACCATCTCGAGATTTTTCATTAACTAATTGTACAATTGAATTAAGAGAAATCTGCATATGGTTTAACCCGGCTTTAATAAGTTTACCTAGTAGTTCTTGTGATAACCCATAGCCACTGGTAGTCATTGTAGCGGACATTTCTGTCTTTGAAACATACTCAACAAAATCTACAATTTGAGAATGAACTAATGGCTCCCCACCTCCAATGGCGATCTGAAAAATTTTAAGTTTCTGTGCCTCATCAATATACGATTGAAATACATTTAGTGGCATCTCAATGGTACTAGTATGCCCTTTATAACACTGTAGACAATCTAGTGGGCATGCAGTTGTTATATCAATGTGTAGAGCATCAAGACGTAATTGATCTGGCTCTTCCTCTAATGTTTTTATAATCTCATTTAGACAAGAGGTTCTTGTAAGTATTCCAAGGGAGTATAATCGATCTATAAAGGGGGTTTTAATACCATTTTTTACATATTCTATTAATAATTCTTTTTCCTTATGGGAAAAAAAACCAGTCATGCCTGTGCTTTTTTCGAACAAGTATAATTTTTCATTATAGCCTTTAACTTGCATAGTATCTGTCCCCCTAATCAATCTACCAGAGTATTTGTTCCACATATGATCTAATTTTTTGTGGTACAAGTAATTTTAACTGAATATCATTATTTTTTCTCATAAAATATATTTTCCCATAATTAATAGACTCTGAAATAGGTTTATATATTTTTAATTCTACGGAAATACAACTATTAAATACTTCATCCGTAACAAATCCTAATGGTGCAATTTGCTTAGCGAATTCAATATGCCCTCTTAAGGTTTTGTCATGATATTTTTCACATAAACCCATCAAACATTCTAATTCAGTATCAACCTGACCCAATACCTTAGGTTCTTTCTCTTTGTAGGAGATTGACTCATAACGAAATTGTTTATACTTTTCTATCTCATTACAATGATAGGTATTTATAAATGGATTTTTACGACTGGTTTCAACGCCCTCAAGATTTAATATACGATCAATTGTCATATATAAATCCTTTGAAGGACAATCAATTTCTTCATATAAAAAATTTTCTGGGTGAATCTCATACCAGGATACATTACCTAAATTAGCTTCCGCATCAATCTCTAATTCTGGAAAAGCCAAGGACATCTTCTTTAATGCGTAATATTTTAAAACATTAGGCCCTCCTAAACAGCAATAAACATCCACAAACCTAATGGGATTATCTTGTTGTCGATTACAATAATCATCCCTACATATTTCATTGAAATTTGTATACTTTTTTTTAGCAACATCTGGTTCTAGAAAAAGTTGCATATAACCTTGAGTATAAGGATTAGGCCAAAAAACGGGTTGTATCAAATCTTTTTCTTTTATATCAGAATTATTGACTATACTTGTAATGAGCTCTCGTTTTACTTCTGGATATAGATTATATGGGTTAACATATTCATAAGAAATCTCAAAGGATTTAATGGAAGAACTAAGTATATCTTCCCACATTAAATCTAATTCATGTTTATAATAAGACTTGTTACAGAGTTTTCCTTTTCTTTTTGTATTTACTTTTGTTATTTTAATAGGTACATCTTTTCTTATTATTTTCAATTGTAAATAATAATTGACAACCTCTTTTAACTTCTCCATTTCAGGTGTTAAAATATTATAACTTGTATCCGACCCATCTATTTCATAGCCATCATAATACGAAAACATAACTAGCCTCCCCATACATATTATTAACATTTTTTTCTCTATTGTTATTTTTTTATATCTACATTTTATATTTCCAGTTTAAACAAATCCATAAGCTGATTATTATCCATTTCAGTAATCCAATTCTCTTGCTTATCTGATACGATTTCTTTTGATAATTTAGTTTTATCTTCAATCATTAAATCAATTTTTTCCTCAATAGTACCTTTCACAATAAATTTATGTACTATAACATTTTTCATTTGCCCTATTCTAAATGCTCTGTCAGTTGCTTGATTCTCCACAGATGGATTCCACCACCTATCAAAGTGAATAACATGATTAGCTGATGTAAGATTTAAACCTACACCTCCTGCCTTAATAGAAAGTATCATAAATGGTACATATTCTTCTCCTTGAAACTTAGCTACAATATCTTTTCTTTTCTTTGCTGCTGTTGACCCATGGAATACAAGTCCTTTATGCTTGAAAACAGTTTCAAGAAAACTACTAAGTTGTTCTGTAATTTCTTTAAACTGTGTAAATACAATAACTCTTTCTCTCTTTTCATAGATATTCTCACAAATTTCACGAAGTCTTTCAAATTTTCCACTATCTTTTTCAGCATAGTTGTTTTGACCAAGATATTGATCTGGATGGTTGCATATTTGCTTGAATTTCATTATAGATGAAAGGACAATTCCCTTACGTTCAATACCATTATCAGTAGATTCAATCTTCAATTTAAGATCTTCTACTAATTTAGTATAAAGAACTATTTGCTTTTTTGTAAGAGTTGGATAAGTTTTCATTTCAATTTTTTCAGGTAAATCCGAAATAATAGTTTTGTCTGTTTTTAACCTTCTTAAAATAAATGGACTTACAACCTGTTTCAACTTACTATAATTATCTTGATTTTGTTTGAGTTTCTTTGTAAAGTCAGTAAATTCCCTAGAACTTCCAAGAAGACCTTTATTCAAAAAATCAAACAATGACCATAAATCAGAAAGCCTATTCTCTATAGGCGTACCTGTCATCGCAATCCTATAATTTGCTTTTAATTGTTTTACAACTCTCGTTTGCTTAGTTCTTGGATTCTTAATTGCTTGAGCCTCATCTAAAATAACTGAGTCCCATGTTCTATTTTTAATCCATTCATATTTTGAAAGCATACCATATGTGGTTATAAAAAGCTCGTAATCTTGCTCATATATACTTCCATCATGATATGGATTTTTATTTTCAGTAGGATGTAATATATAATACTTAAGTGTTGGAGCAAACTTTTCAATTTCACTCATCCAATTCCCTATAAGGGATGTAGGAATTATAAGCAATGTTTTTTCCTTTTTAATATTTTTATAATAATTTAACAGTGCAATTACTTGAACTGTTTTTCCAAGTCCCATATCATCTGCAAGACAGGCTCCTAATCCAAGATTTTTCATAAAGTAAAGCCAACTTAAACCTCGTTCTTGATAAGAACGTAATTTAGCATGAAAATCATTACCACATGCAATAGACTCAATACTATCTATATTAGTCAATCTAGTAATCATTGAATTGATCCATTCGCCATTTGACACTTCAAGTTCACATACCTCTTCAGGTATTTTAAGTATCTTTCCAGCATTTAATTTGAAACGCATTGCTTCAATCATACTCATATTATTTCCACTCACAAGACTCTGAGCTTGCTCATATGCTTTAAGGGTTTTTTCTAATTTTTTTCGATCTACTTCTACCCATTTTCCTTTAATAAAAGCTAATCCCTCTGCTTCAGAGATGAGTTTTTTCAATTCAGCAGCATCTATTTTTGATTCCCCAAGGGATAATTCGACTTTAAAATCCACAAGTGCATCTAAAGTAACTCTTGATGGTATTTCATTTCCAATAGTTACAGCCATTTTTAATGCATTTGATTTATTTTTCCACCAATTTGGTATACGACAAGAAATTCCTGATTCCTCGTACAAGGGTATTTCCTTAAGAAAAGTATACGCCTCTTTTGAATTTAAACCTACTTGATGAAATATCTGACCTGATTTAACAAGTTTTGAAATAAAAGCACTTTTTTCGCAAGCTTTATTTACGGTTGCGAGCAATTCTACTAGTTTTTTTTCATTTTTTTCATATTCTATAAGTGCATTTTTTAAAGGAAGATGTTTTGTTGCCCCATTTTTTGATGCTTCTGCCAAATATGTACCCATAAAAGCAAAGGGATAATCGTCTCCTTTCTTCTCTACTAAATGAAAGAAAATACGCCCATGAAGATGTACATCATAGTTAAATGTCTTTAAAAATTCTTCAACACTCCCATTATAATTTTGCTTCATTTTAGAGAATACCTTATTAAGATCTTTCCATACCTTTCTAATCCATTCACTATTTAAATATTCATCACCAATTAAATAGGGAGATTTATTTAATAAATCCTTAATCTCTTCCTCTTTTATAGTAACTATAATTTTCTGACCAGATAATTCAATATCTTGTTTCTTTGATAGTTTCTTTACAAATGTTACTGCAATACTTCTCAGATAACTAAGAGACTCAGAAATTGATGTTATTTTTTCTGATAATCCAAGAGAAAACAATGCTTCACTTCTATCTTTTCTAAAGTGTTTATATAATTTTTCTTGAATCATAATTTGTTCTTCATTAATCTGTCCTTTTATTTCCTGCCAATCGATTTCATAAAAACCCTCTGGTTTTAAAATAACAATTAATTGTTTATTTTTCATTTCTACTGATTTAACTCTATCATGTGTTGTCATTGATTTCATCCTTCCAACAATTTTCAAATAACATCTTTCTTGAGAATTATTTGTACATCTTCTATATTAACAAATCCCGACCAAACTAAATTTTCATTATAAGCGTTTTCATATCACCATATAATTCTTCTAGATATATGCCACAGCTATGATTTTCTCTATACTCTCTTATAACTTACATTATAGTCTAAATACCACTTGTTTTTAACTATATTTATAAAATATTAGCCTCTACCATTCCTATAAAAACTATACTTCTACTAATTTAATTGACAAATCTATATGTGGAATGTACCCAGAAATTCATTTCCTAATGTCTTCATATAAAAAGAATAATAACTTCTACTACTTGTGTGATATTAAAATTTTATTATACACTTTATTTTTCGAATCTTTTCCAAAATAATCTAAAGCTTCTTTTTCAAATCTGGCTCTATCAGTGGCTGTGAATTTACTATTAAGTATTATGCAGGGAGATTTATCTACTATTTGATTATAGACTTCTTCTTGTTGAGACTGAGTATTACATATTATTATTTGTTTTTCTTTTCGCTCATTTATTCATTAAAATCTAGTTTTTCCACATATCTAAGCTTACTATATCTATTAGAAACAGCCTCATAAACCATTATCATTTTTGCAAGTGTAATTTATAACTTTATTAAGCAATGACAACTTAATATGAAAAGATATTAATATGTAAGAGTTTTTCGGTAAATGAATAAAAACTCGCAAAATCTTTTTTGATTCTGCAAGTTAAGTTAACGGCTTTATCTAATAGTTAACAACTTTATTTAACAACTTCATCACAAAGAGTTATTAAAATCTTTATTAAGAAGTTGCTCACTTTCATATTTTATCACTTCATAAATATGCTGTAATAAAAAAACTCTTATGAAGGATTGCCTTCATAAGAATCTTGAAAATTGCAAGTCTAGTTTGCAACTTTATTAAACAGTTTACAACTTTATTAAACAACTACAACTCTATAATTCTATGCAACCTTGTTCCTTCATAGTGCTCAAGGCCTTAATAGCTCCGAATTTACTGTGTTCGTATGTAAGTCCACCTTGGAAGTATACTATATAGGGTTCCTTAATAGGTGCATCGGCACTTAATTCTATAGAGGATCCTTGAACAAAGGCTCCTGCTGCCATGATGACTGGTGACTCGTATCCTGGCATTTCCCATGGTTCTGGCTTTACAAATGAATCTACTGGTGCTGCCCCTTGTACACCTTCACAAAAGGCCACTACAGCTTTTTCACTGCCAAGTTTTATGGCCTGTATTATATCACTTCTATTTTCATCCCATGTGGGTGATACTTCATATCCTAGTTTGTCATATAGCTTCGAACAAAATATGGCTCCCTTTATGGCTTCACTTACTACATGGGGTGCCATAAATAATCCTTGGAACATGCTTCTTGTCATACCAAAGGTAAGACCACATTCCTTTCCTATTCCAGGGGATGTCATTCTATAGGAGATAGTTTCTATTAAATCTTCTCTACCTACTATGTATCCTCCTGTTAAAGCCAATCCACCACCAGGGTTTTTAATTAATGATCCTGCCATCACATCTACACCCACATCTGTAGGCTCTTTTGTATCTAAAAATTCTCCGTAGCAATTATCTACCATACAAACCACATCTGGTTTAATTTCCTTTGCAGCTTTTACAACTTCTTCTATATCACTTATAGTAAGGGCTTTTCTCCAATCGTATCCTGTAGATCTTTGGATATATACCATTTTAGTTTTTTCACTTATTAATGACTTTAATTTTTCTATATCTACGTTTCCGTCCTTTTTAAAGTCCACTTGTTCATATGTAATTCCAAATTCCTTTAACGATCCACCGTACTCTCCCCTGATTCCTATTACTTCCTCTAGAGTATCATAAGGCTTTCCTGTAGCAGATATTATTTCATCTCCTGGTCTTAGTATGCCTGTTAAACATAGGGTAAGGGCATGTGTACCATTAACAATAGTAGGTCTAACTATGGCATCTTCACAATTAAATAATTTTGCAAAAACCTTTTCTATAGTTTCCCTTCCCATATCATTGTATCCATATCCCGTATTCCACTGGAAATGTGTATCGCTTACTCTACACTCTTGGAATACTTTTAATACTTTATATTGATTAAATTCCCTTATTTTATCAATCTCTTTTAATCTATCTTTAATCTCATTTTCCACTTCATTACTAAGATCAAGTACCTTCTCTGATATGTTCATGTGTTCCATTAAATAGTCTTTAGTACTTTGTAACATTTAATCACCATCCAAAATAGTTTTTCCTATGTATTTTATCACAAGAAATCATATGTCGCAAACAGGTTTTCACATTGTTAAAGCCAATTCTTTTCTTTGCTGAAATATTAAATATATTTATTTTAGGATAAGTCCTTATCATATTTTTCATCAAATTATTATCATGTATCTTATCTGTTTTATTTAATAAAACTAAATATTTATCTTTAGTCATACCATAGTCTAATATATATTTATCTATACCATCAAAAGAAAAATCTGTAGCATCAATAATATGAATTATTATTTCAGCCTCTATTAAAGCATATAATGTCTTTGTCCTTTCCCTTCTTCTTCTCTCCGATTTATCTATTCCTGAATCAATACTCACACTATCTATTAAATATATTTCTTCATTTTTAATATTTATCTTATAGTTGGTTAGATTCTTTTGTGTAAGTGTTTCATTTTTTTTATTTTTAGGATGCAGGAATTTAGAAAAATTTTTACAGAAAATAGTTTTGCCACTATTATCCTTTCCTATAACTATACACCTAACCATTAATCTCCCCCTTATTAATATCCTCTTTTCTTATATATATAAGATCTTCTACACCATACTTATTAGTCTTTTTTAGTCTCACTGCTTGATTTCGTATAGATGCTTCTATTATATTTCTTACCATTCTAGCATTGCCTATATACCTATCTCTTTTATAGTTTTTCTCAATTACATCCTTCATTTTCTTCTTAGCTCCAAGGGATAGTTTATATTCTCTATCTTTAAGCATTAGTTCTCCTATACTTATCAATTCATCTAAATTATAGTCCTCAAATTCTATTTGTATAGGAAATCTAGACTTAAGGCCCGGATTACTTCTTAAAAATGCATCCATCTCCTCTTTGTATCCTGCTAATATAAGTATAAAATCTTCCCTATTATCTTCCATACCTTTAACTAGCGCATCTATAGCTTCCTTTCCAAAGTCCTTTTTTCCACCCCTACATAGGGAATAGGCCTCATCAATGAACAGTATACCCCCTTGGGCCTTTTTAACATGGTTCCTCATTTTTATAGCCGTATGACCTATATATTCTCCAACTAAGTCAGCCCTTTCTGCCTCTACCAAATGACCCTGGGATAAAACGTTCATCTCATAAAATACTTCTCCTAGAATCCTAGCCACAGTAGTCTTTCCCGTACCAGGATTTCCTTTAAATATCATGTGCATAACTACCGGCTCACTTTTTAAAAGTTTTTCCTTCCTTATTTTTTGTACTAGGGTTACAGCTATTATTTCTTCTACCACCTTTTTAACTCTTTTAAGACCTATTAATTTATTTAACTTTTCTAATGCCTTTTTTTCCACCGATTCTCTCTTTTCTTTTTTCTCTTCCTCTATAAGTTTAATGAAAAAATCCTCCGTTGAAATTTGTCCCTGTCTATATTTATTTATAATGATTTCTTTTCTTATCAAATACATCACCTCAGGAATAAAGTAGAACTTATTAAAATTTTATTTATGAAAATAAAAAAATATTCTCTTCTTATTAACATATGAGTCACTAATAAAAAAAAGAGATAGATTGTAAAATCTATCTCCTAGCCATTTTTATTTTTTTATTTTGTTTTTATGTTCTTTTATTTGTTCTCTTCTCTTCTATCTTGCATAAAAGCTACTTTTCTAGCTGGTATTATAGTAGATACAGCATGCTTATAAATCATATTTTGCTTTCCGTCTCCCTCTAATACTATTGTGTAGCTATCAAAACCCTTTACTAAACCCTTTAATTGAAATCCGTTCATTAAGAATATAGTAATAGGTACATGTTCTTTTCTTACGTGATTTAAAAATATATCTTGTAAATTTATAGCGTTTTTCATTAGTTTTAACCTCCCAGAATTTTATATGGCTAATAACTTATATTCTATATTAAATCTAACTTTCCTTCTATATATTTAATAATATCTTCCATTAAATCTTCTTTACCATCATATTTGTTTATATCAAACCACTGCATTTCATCGTATCGTTTAAACCAAGTAATTTGCCTTTTAGCATATCTTCTAGTGTCTCTTTTTAGTATATCTACAGCCTTTTCTAATGTATATTCGCCCTTTAAGTACTTTATTATCTCCTTATATCCTAACCCTTTCATAGATATATTATCCACATCAAGGTCAAGTTTCATAAGTTTTTTAACTTCCTCTAAAAGTCCCATTTCCATTAGTATGTCTACCCTTTGATTTATTCTATCATAAAGTTCTTCTCTATCTCTTATAAGACCTATGAGACAATAATCATACTCCTCATTTGGAACTAGGTTAGATTTAAACTCTTTTATTTTGTCTCCACTTTCATAATATACTTCAAGTGCTCTGATTACTCTTTTTAAGTTATTTGCATGTATTCTCTTTGCTGCTTCCTCATCTACTTCTTTTAATTTATTGTGTACATATTCATTACCAAATTCCTGTGCCTCTGCTTCTAGTTTTTCTCTTAGCTCTTTGTTTTGACTAGTAGATGAAAAGTCTATATTGTATATGATTGAATTAACATAAAGACCTGTTCCTCCCACAATCATAGGAATCTTTCCTCTAGATATTATTTCATCTATATATTTCTTAGCAGCCTTTTGAAAATCAGATACAGAGTAATCTACCCTAGGATCTACCTCATCCATTAAAAAATGAGGAATTCCCTGTCTTTCTTCCATGGTAGGCTTTGCACTACCAATATCCATGCCCTTGTATATCTGCATAGAGTCTGCTGATATTATTTCACAATTTAATTCTTTTGCTATTTCTATAGAAGTTTCAGTTTTTCCAACAGCTGTTGGTCCTACTATAATTATTAAAGGCTTTTTCATAAGTAAGCTCCTTTATTTTCTCTTAAATTTTCTCTCTATTTCATATTTTGTCATGGATATGATTACGGGACGTCCGTGGGGACACGTATATGGATTGTCTGCCTTAGATAATTCATCCATCAATCTATCTATTTCCATATCCATTAATTTATCATTTGCTTTTATGGCATTTTTACACGCCATGGAAATTACCTTTTCTATCTTTGCATCATAGGAACTAGATATATACTTAAAGGATTCTGCCACCTCTTTGAAAAAACTCTCCGCTTCTGGTTTTCCAAAGATAACAGGTACAGATGTTATTCTAAATGTATTTTGACCAAAGTCTTCTATTTCATATCCTAAGTTTTCAAATACATGGATGAATTCTTTTATGGTTTCATACTCATATATGCTAAACTCTATTAAAATAGGAACTAATAACTTTTGAGTTAATGGTTTTTGACTTTTATATTTTTTTAAGAACCATTCATACAATATTCTCTCATGGGCCGCATGCTGGTCTACTAAATACATTTTATCCTTTGCCTGTCCTATTAAATAAGAGTTAAATAATTGACCTATTATTCTTATATCTAATATAAACTCATCTTCATCCTTCTCTATGAAAGTCTCCTGTATCTCATCCTTGTGAGTATCCACAAAAATTGTAGGTAAAATGTCTTTTTCTATATTTTCTTCTGTCTCTTCTTTTATATTCTCTTCTATATTTTTTTCTATTACTTTTTTTACTTCTGGTTCCTTTTCTATAACTTGAACTTCATCTACTACATTATCCTCTTTTTCAATTTGGGGTTCGTATTTTACTTTTTCTTCTTTAACTATCATTTCAGGTTTTATTATGTCTTTTTCCGTAACCTTCACTTTATCTATTTTATTTTCCCATGGGATTGGTGTTGTATTCACATGTTCAATATTTTTTATGGGACTCACTATATGCGCTTTAGGTTCTTCCTTTTCAACTACTGTATTAATTATATTTTTAGGCTTTTCTATTTCACTTTTAATTATAGGTGTATTAATTATATTTATTTTGGCCTCTTTTCTTATCTTTTCCTCTTCCCTTATATTAGGAATTAGACTTTTACTAAAAAGACCTTTTTTAAGGACATAACTAATACCCTTTTTAACATTCTCATCGTCCTTAAACCTTATTTCAGTTTTAGCTGGATGGATGTTTATATCTATTAAGTTAGGATTCATCTCCACATAAACGAAACATATGGCGTGTCTGTTTATGGTTATAAGAGTTTTATATGCATCAGATACAGCATCTGATACGGTCTTAGATTTTATATATCTTTGGTTTACAAAAAATGTTTGTAATTTTTTATTTCCCCTAGTAACACTAGGCTTACATAAAAAACCTTTTACAGTAATATTATCTATTTTCTCTTCCACATTTATTAGATTTTTAGCTATATCTTTTCCGTATATACTAGCTATATTATTAACTATGTCTCCATTACCATTAGTCACAAATACTACCTTATTATTATTAATAAGCCTAAAGGATATATTAGGATAAGCTAGTGCCAATTTACTAACTATATCTATAATATAAGAAGTCTCTGATCCATTTGATTTCATAAATTCAAAACGAGCAGGTACATTATAAAATAGATTTTTTACCAATATGGTAGTTCCCCCAGGTGCTCCCACTTCATCGTTAGATATGAGTTTTCCGCCGTGAACTACTACCTTTCTTCCCACATTATGATCCTTGCTTTTAGTTATTAATTCTAATTGGGATACAGCAGCTATACTGGCTAGGGCTTCTCCCCTAAAACCAAGGGACAATATACTGCTTAAATCTTCTACTTTTCTTATCTTACTAGTTGCATGTCTTTCAAAGGCAACTTCCACATCATCAGGATGTATGCCTGTACCATTATCACTTATTCTTATATAGGATTTTCCTGCATTCTTAATCTCCACAGTGATTTTATCACTCTTTGCATCTATGGAGTTTTCCACCAATTCCTTTATAACAGAAGCAGGCCTGTCCACCACTTCACCTGCCGCTATTTTATTTGCTATTATCTCATCTAATCTATTAATTCTTTTTTCCATATTCTCACCCTTATTTGGATTTAATAATTCTATTTATATATAACCCACTTTTAGCTCTACAAACTACTTAGATATTAATTTTTTCAGTTTATAAAGTTCGTTCATTGCGTCCATAGGTGTCATCTCTAATATGTTAATCTTTCTTAATTCTTCAACTATCTTAGAATCTTCACTCGGTACAAAGAAATCTAATTGTTGTTCACACACGGCAATTTCCTTTTCCACCTCTTGAATTTTCTCTTCTTTATATTCAACCTTATCCTCTTTTACTTCATCATAATCTATAGTAGGTTTTACATGGTCACTTTCAAGTTTTTCAAGTATTCCTTTAGCCCTATCTATAACATCATTTTTTACTCCAGCTAATTTAGCTACTTCTATTCCATAACTTTGATCTGCACTACCCTTTATTATTTTGTGTAAGAATACTACATTTCCATCGTTTTCTTTCACATCTATACAGTAGTTTTTAACTCCATCTAATGTATCTTCTAGGTCAGTTAATTCATGGTAGTGAGTGGCGAATAAGGTCTTGGCACCTATGTTTTTAATATTACTAATGTGTTCTACTACCGCCCAAGCAATACTAAGTCCATCATAAGTACTAGTTCCTCTTCCTATTTCATCTAAAATAATCAAGCTATCCTTAGTGGCATTATTAAGGATATTGGCAAGTTCGCTCATTTCAACCATGAAGGTACTTTGACCCTGGGCTAAGTCATCAGATGCTCCTACCCTAGTAAATATCCTATCCACTATACCTATATTTGCTCTATCTGCTGGTACGAAACAACCGATCTGACTCATTAATGTAATTAAGGCAACTTGTCTCATATAAGTGGACTTACCTGCCATGTTTGGTCCTGTTATGATGGAAAATCTATTTTCATCCTTATTTAGTAATGTATCATTTCCCACAAATATTTCATCTGTCATCATTCTTTCTACTACAGGATGACGACCATTTTCAATATGAATTTTGCCTTCAAAGTTTATCTCAGGCTTTACATAGTTATATTCATTACTTATATGTGCAAATGAAAGGAGCGCATCTAATTGAGCTATCTCACTGGCAGTCTTTTGAATTTGTAAACTATGTTCCTTTATCTTTTCTCTTAAACTTAAGAATATATCATATTCAAGTTCTACAATTTTATCCTGAGCACCTAATACTTTAGCTTCCACTTCCTTTAATTCAGGAGTTATATACCTTTCAGCATTGGCTAAGGTTTGTTTTCTTATATAATCTTCTGGAACTAGGCTAAGGTTTGATTTAGTCACCTCTATATAATATCCAAATACTTTGTTAAAGCCTATTTTCAAGGATTTAATGCCAGTCTTTTCCTTTTCCATATTTTCTAAATTGGATATCCACTCTTTCCCACCACGACTAATGTATCTTAGTTCGTCTAATTCTTCGTTATATCCATCCTTAATTATGCCACCTTCCTTTATAGTAACAGGTGGATTTTCCACAATGGCATTTTCTATGATTTCTGTCACTTCTTGAGAAGTATCTATTCTTTCTCTTATTTCCTTTATTTTGGAAGACTCCATATTACTTATAGTATTTTTTATATTAGGAAGCTGTTCTAGGGATGTCTTTAAAGCCGTCATATCCCTTCCATTGGCATTTCCATAAGAAATCCTTACGGCTAAACGCTCTAAATCATATACGCTTTTTAAATAATCCTTTAACTCTTCCATTACTAAAAAGTTGTTTTTAAGTTCTTCTACTCCATCTAATCTTCCTTGTATCTCATCAGCATTTTTAAGGGGTTCTTCTACCCATTTCTTTATTTGTCTAGCTCCCATGGCCGTATTAGTTTTGTCTAATACCCAAAGTAGGGAACCCTTTTTACTTTTTTCCCTCATGGTCTCTGCCAGCTCTAGGTTACGTCTTGTGAACTTATCTAGTACCATGTAGTTATCTAAATAATAAAATCTTATATTTTGAATAAATGATATGCTACTCTTTTGAGTAGTTTCTATATATTCAAGTAGTGATCCTACTGCACATATACTATAGTTTTTGTCACTAAGACCAATTCCATCTAGACTTAGTATATTTAATTGTTTTAGTATTTTATTTTGACCATACTCTAAATCATAGGCCCAACCATCGAATAAACTTATATAAGGACTAATTATCTTCCCAATCTCAAGTTCTATATTAATTCCATTATGAGTATTTTTATTTATAATAATTTCTCTAGGTTTAGTCTTAACTATTTCATCTATTAATGCACCTAATGGATTGTCATCTATTATTTGAGTACTATTTAATCTTCCCGTACTTATATCTGAATAAGCTATACCAATTCCACCCTCATCCACATATATGGACATGATATAGTTGTTTTCATTATCCTTAAGTAGCTCTGCATCCATAACTGTTCCTGGAGTTACTACCTTTACCACATCTCTTTTTACTAACCCTTTAGCCTTAGACGCATCTTCTACCTGTTCTGCGATGGCTACTTTGTATCCCTTTTCTATAAGTTTTGCTATATAGTTTTGTGCAGAATGAAAAGGTACTCCACACATGGCTGCCTTTTCTTCTAATCCACAGCTCTTTCCCGTTAGTGTAATTTCAAGTTCTCTTGATGCAGTTTTAGCATCTTCAAAGAACATTTCATAAAAGTCTCCTAATCTGAAAAATAAAATACAATCTTTATATTTATTCTTTATATCCAGATATTGCCTCATCATTGGAGTTAATTTTCCCATTCACCTATTCCTCCTACAGTAAATTAAAACCCAACTACTTCCTCCTAAGAATGTTATAAAAACCAGGGATATCCCTGGTTTTTAATTGTCCTATAAAGCTTCACCTTCTAAACTGAAAGTTTTTGCCTTAGTAATTTTTACGTCAACCACTTGACCGATTAATTCTTTATCTCCACTAAAGTTAACTAGTTTACTTGTTTCTGTTCTTCCCATTAACTTTGTTTTATCTGTCTTACTTAATCCTTCTACTAAAACTTTTAAAGTTTTTCCCTCTAGCTTTTTATTATTGTCATTGATTATAGGATTTAATACATTTAGCAATCTATTAAATCTCTCATGCTTTACATCTTCTGGTACTTGATCTTCATATTTAGCAGCAGGGGTACCTTCTCTAATAGAATATAAGAAAGTAAATGAAGAATCATATCCAACTTCCTCTACTAAACTCAACGTATCATTAAAGTCTTCTTCCGTTTCTCCTGGGAATCCGACTATTATATCTGTACTTATGGCCACACCAGGTATTTCTCTTTTCAGATCATGTACTATTTTTAAATAATCTTCCCTAGTATAGTGTCTATTCATTTTCTTTAATACTCTACTGCTTCCTGATTGAACTGGTAGATGCATATGATTACATACCTTATCACAATCTCTCATGGCCTCAATTAAATCATAGGATAGATCCTTTGGATGGGAAGTCATAAATCTAATTCTCTCTATTCCCTCTACTTCATTTAACATTCTAAGTAGCTGTGCAAAATCTACCTTTTCTTCTAATGTCTTTCCATAGGAATTTACATTTTGACCTAAAAGTGTGATTTCTTTAGTTCCTTCTTGACCAAGTTCTCTTACTTCATTTACTATATCCTCAGGCTTTCTACTTCTTTCTCTTCCTCTAGTGTAAGGAACTATACAATAGGTACAGAAATTGTTACAACCATACATTATGTTTACAAATCCCTTTAAAGAGAACCTTCTTGCAGCCTTTAATCCTTCTACTACTTCTCCTTCACTTTCCCATACATCTACAACCATAGTTTGCTTTTGTCTGCATGCAACTAATAATTGTGGAAACTTATGAAGATTGTGAGTACCAAATATAATGTCCACATGTCTATATTTTTTCTTTATCTCATTTACCACATGTGGTTGTTGCATCATACAACCACAGACAGCAATAATCATATCCTTCTTCTTTGCCTTTTTAGGCTTTAATTGTCCTAGGTTACCGTATACCTTTAGTTCTGCATTTTCTCTTACACAACAAGTATTATATATAATTAAATCTGCATCATCTATATTATCAGCCTGTTCATACGACATGTTATCAAGCATTGCCATTAATTTTTCCGAGTCATGCTCATTCATTTGACAACCATATGTAACAATTAGCGCCTTTTTTTTCTTATGAGTTTTTTCATAGTCCTCTTCGTTTTCCGCTTTCATTATTTCAATGTATTCATTTTGAAGTGCAATGTCTTCTAATGATACTTTTGCTTCTTTTCTTTCGCTCAAAGTTATTTCCTCCTAAATTATATGTTATATCTATTTTTTACAAGGGATTCCTTTAGTGAACATCCTACTTGTTTTCTTTTGCCCTTTAAATTGTCGCTCCCTTATAACAATTAATACTTTTCTAATCTAATTCGATATATATACTATCATATTATAACAGTTTGATGTGACTATATTCAACACTATACTAGGTTTTCGTAGACATAATTACTTCTTTGGATTTAATTTGGGTGAAAATTTAGTTATAAATCTAGTATAACCTTTTTCGTATCTTTATAAATTAGGACTATGAAATCTTTTTAGAACCAATTTGCTAATTCACAGTGTAATTCCTTTAGTTCCACTGTATTCAAGGAGATAACTAACCTTTCTTTTAATTCTCACAAATTGTATTTAGGAAATTGTTAAGATCTCCAAGTACTTTTATTTCTTTATCTTCTAAATCAATCTTGTATACGAAAAAATCATATAGCCATTACTTTGTGTACTTTCATTAATAATTTTTTCACCTAACTGAGCTACTAATCCAGATTCTAAAATATTATCTGTTTGCCGTTGCATATCTTCTTTTACCAATGTTACAATATAGAAGATGTTTCCTAGATTCTTCATAAATCAATTTCAATTTGAGAATTAATTTAATTTGACGTGGAATTTAGGTTGTACATAATTCATAGAATTTTTATAGGAGGAATAAGAATGAATAAAATTACAGTTTTCGGTAGCAAACTTTGACCAGATTGTGACCCAGTGAAAGAGTTTCTTTCAGAAAATAATATTGAATTTTTATATATCGATATTACAGATAGTATGTTAAATCTAAAAAGATTTTTGAAATATCGAGACATCAGACCTGAGTTTGATGAAATCAAAAAATCAGGTGGCATCGGCCTTCCTTGTGTAATGGTCAATAAGGGCGAACATTTTATTTTTGACCAAGCTGAAATAGAAAAGTTTATCAATATTTAGTTGAAAAAATGGAGACTAACTTAGTGTATTCTATACATATGATTTATGTATATTAAAAGGGGAACATTTAACTTTGTCGTACAAGTCTCCTTCACGTGGAAGTATTGTTACCTATCTAAAAGATGATGAGGTTCATGTAGACATTTTTTCTAATTAGAAAAATGTAATAGATGTAGTGAAAAGTGCAATGAGAAAAATAAGCTAGGGATTTAATTATCTCTAGCTTTTACTTTTTCTGTCCTGCCTATAGTTATAAAGTTGTTAAGAGCTCCAAGCACTTTTATTTTTTCATATCCTAAATCAGTCGTGTATACCGAAAAAACCATATAGTTATCACTTTGTGTGCTTTCATTGATTATTTTTTCACCTAGCAAAGCTACTAATCCAGATTCTAAAATATTATCTGCTTGTTGTGTAAATATTGCCCCTAGTTAATGCCGTCTAAATTCGTGTATATGATGACTAATAAAATCGGTTACTATAGGGGTGTTCTCTACTTCATCAAATAGGATTTTGCACATTCGGTTATGTGATCCTTCTCCCTTAACTGCAAAGATAGCCATATTCTAGCCATTCAGCAAGTGGCAGTTGCGTCTCTGACACTTGGATTTACCAAATTCTTTTTTTCAGGAATTTTTATTAAAGGTCTTCATGAATATATTTATTACTACAATAACAGAAGAATTAAAAGTAAACTAAAAATAGCTCCTGTAGAATACAGGAACCAACTTTCAGTTGCATAATATTAAATTTTAGTCCGAACTTTGGGGTTCAGTACATCAAACCTGTCCAGTTTCTGTTTCATACGGCCAATTTATAATACCACCTAGATCAAATACATCTGTATAACCCATCTCTATTAACTTTTCTGATGCAATTCGACTTCTTCTTCCACTTCTACAATAAACGAATATGGTAGTATTTTTATCTGGTATTTTTTCTTCAACCTGATTCTCTAATTCATCCACAGATATCAATAAACTATTTGGTATATGTTTTTCTGCATATTCATCCTTGGTCCTTACGTCTAATAGTATAATTCCTTCTTCTTTATCAAGCCTTTCTTTGGCATCAGAAGGTGTTATTTTTTTATATTCTATATCCTCCGATATACTTCCTTTATTTTCATTTTTTACATCATTAGTATTTTGACATGCTATTAAACCAAAAGTCATAATTACTATTATAAGCAACACACCAAGGCGTTTATTTTTAGATATCATTTAACCACCCCTAACTTCTAATATTATTTCTTATATTTTATCATTACTCGCCTCATTTACAAAATTTTATTTTGTTTAAATAGTGCATACATTAACGCTTCTCGGAAATACTCATAACGATTCTAAATAAAGGAGAGTCGTTATGGAGCTTATTACATCCAAGGATAAAAGAAAGGATTTCTACAAATACATTGCTGTGTATTATTTTTATATTAACGCTTGGAGATTATTTTCTTACATTGCTCCTACCCTATCAATATTTATATATCACCATCAATTGCAATTACCTCATCCATGTTCATATGTGTATATATCTGCGTAGTTGAAATATTTGAATGGCCCACTACACGTTGTATTGTTTCTAATTTTGCTCTTTTCTTAAGGATATATATAGCCCTAGAATGGCGGAAAAATCTTACAATATTTCTCCCCCTTTATCTGTAATAACAATATTATTAGCTATTTTATTTTTCTTTTCAATTGTAATATATCCAGCCTTTTGCAATTTTTTCAACCTATTACTAACACTTATTTGTGATTTTAAGTTGAGTAAATTAGCTAATTTTACTAATGATGGATTAGTTTTATATTGATTGATCAAAGTATCAATTGCTTTAAGTGTTTCTAATTCATTATATGGGATTTCTTTGTTATACAGTAAACTCCCCATGGTCTTGTTATCTAATGTCACATCTTTAATACCAAATGTTTGAAATATATTCAAAATTTCATTGTCATCAAATTTATCACCATTTTTTTTATTAGAAAATAGTATATAGTATTTTAAATATTCTTCCTGCAACATTTTTTCTTTTTTATCAAATTTGGGTAAATGCAAGCAAATTTCTTCAAAAAATAAAAAAACACAGTAATGTATTTTCTACAGTAACTTAAATATATGAGCAAAAAGTAAAGCAGGGAATAATTCCCAACTTTATATGTTATTCATATTTCTTAAGTTCTTCTTCCAGTTTAGTCTTTTTTTCTTCTAATTTTCTTAATGTCTCCTCATCTATGTCTAACAAACCTTTCAGATTATCTCTACCATCAGCAATATGATTTTTTAAATTTTCAATACCTATTTTAACATTACTTATTTCATTTTCTACTTGACTTATTTGAGCTTTAATTTCTGCCTTCTTAGTATCTTCTGGTGATACATTTATATCTAAATATGCTACATCAGGTAACATCTGATTTTCCATTTTCTCAGGTTTTTTCGATTCTAATTCAATAGTCGGTAAGGATATACTATTTTGCTTCTCTTCGTATGTTATTATTACGGCTTGATCTTCTTCGCTCCAATATACTTCTGCATATACAGCTTCACATATAAACTTTACAGGAACATATATTGTTGAATCAATTATCTTAGGAGTTACTCCTAAATCAAATTGCCCTCCATCTATATAAGCTTTGTCACTTTCAATAAACATTCTTATTATTTTCTTATTCTTTGTGGCTGTAATTTCTTGTAGATCTTCATTCCAATATGCATCATCCATCTTTAGTAATGTAAATATTTCTGCTGCAGGAGCTAATGTCATTTCATTTTCAACAACAAAGCCTCCTTCAAGGAAAAATGCTTCTCCATTCACTATAATTGCTATCCCATCATTAATATCTGTTGCTTCATTTGCAAAACCTGTTAATTGAAAAGATGCCAACATTAACATTGTTACTACCAGAAAAATAATCTTTCTTCTCATAATTGTATTCTCCTTATCAATTTTTTAAATTATAAATTTTAACTGCATATATCTATATGCTTATAATATTTTACTTTATGATATAAAAAGTAATACTAAAGTTTATTTTATAACTTATTGTAATATATATTTCCAATACTAATCACATACTCTCTGTTAGAGGAGTGATTGTTATGAAATATACTTTTATTAGGATAGCTTTCTTATTGTCATTGGCATTTTCTATGGTTATTGCCTTAATTCTAACTCGTGCTTTAATGCCTCTAATCTAAAAAAATGTAAAAGACCAGGATCTCCTGGTCTAATGTTTTTTCTCATTCACAACATAGATGCTAAACAAATAACTTTCATACCTTAAATAATATCCATTTACAAGTAGCTATCTCATATTTAAGCTCATATGTCCTCTTCAATCCACTTATTTCACTCTGGCATCTAAAAACATACATATGGTTTCCAGCTAGTTTTTCTTTCTCTACCGTAACTATTTTCTCAACATTTATTGTGCACCATTCATCATCTTCTCTTTTTAATCTAAATCTAATCGGATGTGGAGTTCCATCACTTTCAAACCACACTATCATTTCTATTGCCCTTGCTACTACCCTCACAATAATCTCCCCTTACAATATACTTGACATCATAGGATAATCCTCAGCACCAACACCTCCAATTAGTGGCTTTACTCCCGAATGTAAAAAGCTTGCACGTATGATAGATTTGCTACCAAAGTTTGATCTGATGCTATCTATTGTATTATCTAGTGCTTTTCGTTTTTCAATATCCTTTTCATCAAATAAGGACAGTTGAGAGAATTGGTTACTGCTAAGGGTAGAAACACGCACTCCCAAATGCCTTATAGATTCCCCTTTCCATGCTTCATCAAAAAGACTCTTAACCACTGTATAAATATGTTTAGTTGTATCTGTTGGGGAGAATAATTTTTTCTGATGTGTGTAGCGTGTAAAATTTGTATTTTTTATCTCTACAGCAATTACTCTGCAACATGATTTTGCATCCCTTAACCTCATAGATACAGTTTCTGTTAAGCCTAATAAAATCATATATGCTGTCCTTTTATCCTCTACATCAAAAGCCACCGTTGTTGAATTACCTATCCCCTTCATATTCTCATAATTACTTATTCTTACTTTAGAATCTTCAATTCCATTAGCATATTTCCATATCATTTCTCCATGGCTTTTTAAAATATACTTGATATGTTCCAGGCTGTAGTTTGCTAGTTGTCCTATAGTACATATTCCTAGCTTATGCAGTTTAGGAGCTGTAGCTCTACCCACCATAAATAAATCTTCTACTGGCAAGGGCCACATTTTTGAAGGAATCTCTTCATGATAAAGTGTATGCACTCTATTAGGCTTAGTGAAATCAGATGCCATTTTTGCTAATAGTTTATTAGTGGAAATTCCAATGTTAACTGTAAATCCTAATTCATTTTCTATCCTATCTTTTATCATGTAAGCTGCAGTTTCTGGTTCTCCAAAATGCCTCTCCATTCCTGTATAATCTAAAAAGCATTCATCTACTGAATACCTTTGAATGTTAGGTGAATACTCTTTTAAGATTTCAACCATTGCGTTACTACATTTCATATACAGGCCATATGACGGTGCAATTATTGTCAGACTTGGACATTTTTGTAACGCTGAATGCAGTGTTTCGCCTGTTTTAATTTTATATTTCTTAGCTGGTATAGATTTTGCCAGTATAATACCATGCCTAGTCTTTGGATCTCCCCCTACTACAGAAGGGATCCTTCGTAAGTCAATTCCATATCCATGTTGTAGTCTATGTACTGCCTCCCAAGAAAGGTATGCAGAATTTACATCTATATGAAATATGGTTCTATTATCTTTCATTGTCATCACCTTCATAATTTTGTATTATCTACCATAATTATACCCGAACATACGTTCTTTGTAAACGTTTTTCGAACATACGTTTGTACTTTATAATATATGGTATGCTTAATTCTAAGTGATTATAACAAATACTTTAAGAAAGAAATGTAAAAAGACCAGGAGTTCCTGGTCTAAAGTTTTAATGTATGCTATTTCACTATACTTCATCAAGTAACCTAATACGATCAACATCAAGGGACTTAATTTGCCCTTTTTGTGTGAGAATTAATATACCTGATAAACGAACAGGTTTATTTAGAATAGCTTGAATGATATCTACTTTGCATCCTATGACACATTTGCTAGTACTAGGATTACAAGTAACAAAGAATAATCTTTTATCGGACAGAAAAAGTGCTAGGGAATATAATTCCCTAGCACTTTTTAATACCTTATAAAAACTTATAATTTCAACATTTATTACTAAAAATAGTTAATCTTTATTATAAAAATTCTTATGTTGAAATATTTAAACCATATAGTTTTGATCAATCTTTATTTCAAAACTACACAAGAGTATGGAAATATAACATTTAGATACATTATTCTAAACTTTAAGAAAGAATTTTAAGGCTTAATATTACTAAAACAAATGCTATCATATATTTTGACATCTTAAAGGGAACCTCATATACAGGGATGCGTATGTGACCATAGTAGAGTGCTGTTCCAACTAGTACACCAAAAAAAATGTCACTTACCCTCAACATTATTAAATGCGTAACATCATTTACTTCAGCACCTTTGTTTACCGCTATAATATATGCAAATATCCAACCTACTAAATAAAATTTCCATCTCTCTTTAATTATTTTTTTTAGTTTCATGAACAATATCACCTCACTTAATGTATAGTTAGTTATACTGGATTCTCTATTTCAAGACGGTAAATCTTTGACGGATACATTAATACACTAAAAAAAAAAAACCTTCTTTTTAAAAAGTGAGGGGTTTTCACCGTTAAAACTAGGTGGTTGAATTGATTAAGAAGATTTGAAATATCCGATTGCTGTGTTATAAAATTGGATAGCTTCGTTTTCTGACTTAAAAACTCTTTTAGGTATAACAATGCCTTTTCTTTTATTTAAAAAAACAAATATATATTCATCTATCATATCTATTCTACTTATTGCTGTCCATTTATAAAAGTTATTACTAGAATGTGTTACTTTTGAAATCCCCTCTAATTTTATTTCTATAGTTTGTTCATCTAATATCCCCTTTTCTGTTTTGGCAAATTTAAAAGCTCGTCTTTTAGCCATAGGATAACGTGTAATATAGTTTGCAATTGACAAACCAAGTATCCACGCAATTGTAAGTAGTATTGAATCATTTATATCAACTAATTTGGTGAAATGAAAAAACACTCCTGCACTAATAAGAATAAGTATATTTGAAAACATCTTGTTTCGTTTGCCTTCAGTAGTTTGATGGGAAATGAATTTATTAAAATTCCAAAAATCTTCTTTAGTTATACTATATGTGATTTTCATATGACCTAACTCCTTTCTTGGCCTAATACCAGCATAGCTGTAATGAAGTGTAAAGTAGATATAATAATATAGCAATTTCAACACTTATAGTTTGTTTAAGAAAACAAGTATTTGTTTAAAATAATTAAACATATTCAATACTTGAAACTCGCTATTTTACTACATTTATAATTTTACTTTACACCCTATGACACGTTTGCTGGTACTACCCCTACCTATGCTGTTTTAACCTGGTACAAACAATATACGTGCTAGATTTTAATTAAGTGGCTCTGGATTGAAAAATCAGCTTAGTTTACAATCTAATATTCTGCGTATTCCTACCTTTATTCCTTTAATTATTATTAAAAAGACCCCACCGAATATTTGAATAAAGATTAAGCCTACACTATTAATTATCAATATGTCATATGGACTGAAAAGTAGCTGAGTACAACCAAAAGCCCATTTGGGGATCATATGCGCCGTACATACATAAGATATAAGAAAAGTTACTATATTTCCCCAAATTACAAGTCTCTTACTACCTGTTTTTATACATAAAAACATAAGTATTAAAAAAGCAATAATCATCCATTTTAAACCTGTAGAATCCATTCCATTGCTAGTCTCGAGGTCATATTTATAAGCTAGAGATCCATATGGAATACAGTATAATAATAAAATTAACATTCTTGTTATCCAATGCTTTATAATTAACACATCCTTTCATAAACGATGTATCATTGTTAATAATACCATTTATAAGTATTAGTCAAAATGGGTAAAATTTAACAGCTAGTGTTAAAAGTTTTATCGTGATATTCCTAAAGTGCCTTATAGTTATATCTCCTTATCATATGGAACTACTATCTTCTAAGGATTGTAATTTCATAACAATATATTTAGATTTAACGTTATTTTTACCGTTATCTCTTAATTCAAAAACTCTTTTTCCTAATTCTAAGGACTCTATTTTACTTGGTTTAGCCATACTATAGTTTTCATGACATTAGCTATAGCATAACTATTTCAGAACTTAAGTATTTATCCAAAAACTAAAAAAAGCATGAGTCTAAGCCCCTGCATTAATCACTTAGTATTGCTATAAATTGATCATACAAATAATTGATTGACCATTAAAGATTTTGTAGGAGTATAATCTAAACGTTCTAGATTTAAAGTATTGAAATAATCTAAGTATAAAATAAAAAAATACAGGGGCCTAAGCGCCTGTATTAATCACACGGTTAGTACATAAAAGCCTATAGCATTACGCTTCTAGTTAAGATACAAAAAGCTGGTTCTATACCAGCTTTTTTTTCACTAAATCTTAGTTTAATTCCTTAATAGACCCAATCCCAGCGAAGCTGTTTTTTATTGTGCTTTAAATATTTATTTTTCTATATTTCTTACCCATCTCTTCTTTAAAGATATCCCTTAACTTATCACATGTTTCACTTTCCATATCTTTTTTCCTTATTATTAAAACCAATTGTATATTATAAAAACAAAGAAAATACTCTTTCATTTCAATGACCTTATAATACTGTTCATATTTTATTTTAGAATACCCTTCTATAACAGAAATACTTTTAATCAAATAATCTTTATAAAAATCTAATTTTCTTGTAGCATTCCAAAACTTATCTGTCTTTATTAAACGATTAATTTGGTACTCTAATTTCAAGGACACAGCAATAACAATTAGTATAAATACTACTATCACATTGAAAATAAAGTATTTAATAGAATCAGTTTCAAGTATATAATTTATAACTACACTTGCTAAAATAGGTGCAATAATCAAATATAATTTAAATTTTGTTAAAATAAAAGCGTACGAATACATACACTTACGATAATCTCTTTTTTCTATAGTAGTTTCTACACTAAACAAACTATCCATAACTACACTCCCCTTTTTAAAAGATTAAAATATGTCTATCTCCCACACCTCACCTGCATTAAAGATTGTTTTATCACTTTTGATTTTAGTTTTTCATCAAATCACGTAAATCTAACATTTAATCAATAATTGAAAGGTCTTCTTTAAAAATTATCTACCACCATTGCCTAACAAGATTAACGACTTTATAAAGGGCAGTGCAAAGGCTATTAAAACAGTTATTATTGCCCAAATAGGTGTAACAATTTTGAATATCTTTTTAAATTTAAATGATTTTGTAAATGCGTATACTATTGAAGCTATCACTACAGAAATTATTGCACTACTAATAATTATTCCTGCAACACGTCCCATAAAATAAGCTAAGTTATATTCCATTATTATCTCTCCCATGTTTTTTTACTCTATGATATAATGATTTTTTATAATGCTCAGTTAACCACAATCTACTCATATTTTTAGACTTCTGCATTGTATCATTGTTGTAAATAAAATCATATACATTAAATTTTTCCAATTAATTTACATTTACTAAATATAGTGTTAGTACTATTAATAAAGCCCCTGGTTATTCAGGAGCTTCTGATCTATGATACTTATTATTTACTTTGCGTCTCATGACACGAATGCTGATTTTGGGCATTTTAGATTACCTTTTTCTTGGTTATAATATATCTAAAAACTCAGAGGGGTGATTAAATTGTTAAGCAAAGATAATTTTCACGATCATTATGCAGAGCAATTTCCAGTCGAGCAGATTGTAGAGTTCGTGGGAGATAAGGAGTTTCGTTATCTTGCTAAGGGTAGCGAGTGCGAGAATTGCGGAGCGAATTTAGATTTAGTCTATAGGCGTGATGATGTAAGTTACGATGAAGCTGAAGGGTTCAATCTTAAAGAAATAGGCGAACCAATAGGTTTTGCAATTGTCAAATGTTCTTCGTGTAAAAAATGGATTTCTTCAATTGATTGAAACCAACTTGAAAAGAGCAATTTGTTTTTATTGCATTGTGTAAGGCGGTAGCTAGGGGTTACCCCTTTGCGCATGCCCTTTAGACATTCAAGAGGTCCCTTGGCGCCTTTTGTAGCTTGTCCACAAAGGATACAAAGAAAGCCTACAAGGCCTTGAAACTTAATTTATACCTTATATCCTATTATTTTTTCAATCCCTAGTGGAACTGGAACAACAGTAATAATCTCTTTCATTTCTGTAATAGCAATGTTATTTCTATTACTATTCCAACTGTGCTTATTTAGCAACTTCTTTCTTTGTGCAGGATAGAATATACTTTATGTTACATTTGATCTATTTACAAATAAAAAAACAGGGGATTTCTCCCCTGTAAATTACTCCTGAATTTTATCTTTTGTAGCCTTATTTGTAAAATAGAAAGTTACTACCATTGCTGCCAACTGTCTTATAGCTTATGTAAATGTTTCAAGAATTGCAACATCTACTTTGAAAAATATAGTAACTAAAATTTGAACAAATATAGCTAACATTACTATAGTTACTATTCCTCTAAGGTCCTTATTATTATTTATCTTCTTCACATAGTTGAAACCATTTATTTTTTACATTATTTAAGAATTCATTTTTTCTATGCTATGTATACCCACTGAATTCTTCTAAAGGTAATGCAAAGTCTGTAGCTATTCCTAGCATATGTTTACTCTTTGGAACACCACCTATTTTTGAATTATAAGCAGGAATCCTATAACCACTGTTAATTTTTATAACTCTTCCATACCACTGACGTAACTTTTGCAATCGCTGTATATGTGCTATAACATCAGCATTAATTATTACCTCTCCGTTAGCTCTACATTTAAATTGTTTAATATTAAAATTCTTTGTAATTTGTCCATAAAACAATTTTACATTAAGCATTTTCATACCTCCATTTCTATTTTTAGACAAAAAAAATAGCGACCAATGCCGCTATCAAATATAAACTGCTTCAAAAAGATATGACACTTTTTTCTCAATTAGTTAATCTTTATTTACCCCATTTATTCTCAAACATAGTGCAAATATTCTCAATATTTTCTTGCTGTTTCTTTATTCCGCCAGCACGCTTACTTAAATTTAACTTTATTACCTTACCATCATAAAGATAAATATGAAGCTTTTTACCTAATCCTAAAAACAAATTAGATATCTGTACATCCCTAAACTCCCTATAAGGAATTACAGTCGTCTCCTTAGGATTAGACATCAAATCCAACTTAACCATAACAAGACTCTGGCTTGTAAAACCAAGAATAAAAAATTTAGTTTTGAAAGAAGAAAATACCCCCAGTAGTAATGAGTCCTTAAATGTTGGCTGCATATTCCCATGACAATAATACACTGGCAATTCATCTTCACTATAATGTGGCGCCAATATTTGCTCTATCTTTTCATCTGTAATCTTCATTCGTAAAACCTCTCTTTTATCTTATATCTATTTCAATAAGAATACTAATTTAAAAATATTATGCTCACCTATTACTTATTCATTCGAAAATAACCCCTTATAGGTGCTCATGCGTTAAACATTATTTATCCCTCTGTTAAAATTAATTTTTTATGCATATATTGTAAATTTAGTTTGTTTAGGAAGTTGTAAAGGCAGGAAGTTTTTCCTGCCTTTAATATTACATATTTTTGTCTAAAAAAGTTTTTATTCTTTTTAGATATTCTTCTGAATACATCTTCAAACTATCTGTATGCCCAGCTTTTTCTGCAATCCAAAATACAGCATTAGAATTATTCTTGAGTGACTTAAAAATTACTTCTGAATTAGTATAAGGTATAACCTTATCATTTTTACCATGAATAAGAAAAATGGGTTGTGAATGCATATTCTTTACTGTACGCATTGGAGAAACTTCATCTATGTTTAAATCATATATTTTCGCTATCATAATTATAACTTTATTCTTATAAGGAAAGTGACGAAGTATAGACCAATAAGATAACCCCCCTACGTTATTTGATACAATATTTAAATTATGTGGCAGAGTATTTATATCGTCCATGATAAAAAGTTTCAAATCTCTAAAGGCACTATCGGCAATTAAAGCATCTACTCTTTCATCTTCTCCTACAGCTTCTATTGAAGTAACTGCTCCCATAGAAAAACCAACAAGCCCAATTTTTTCTCCAACTTCTCCTCTTTCCTTTAAATAGTCTACAGCACCTAATACATCATACTTTTCATAATAACCAAAAGAAATCAAGTCCCCATCTGAATTACCATGACCTCTTAGATCAAAAGCAAATACATTATATCCCCGTGGTGTCAGATATTTAACTAACCTTTTTGTTCGTCCAGCCGCTAGTCTATTTTCATCATAACCATGTACTACAATCAATGTCCTATTACTAGGTACTTTTGCATAGAAAAAAGTGCCTTTTAAAGTTAGATTATCTTTTTTACTTTTGAACACAACTTCTTCCCACGAGAATTTTTCTGGATTTAAAGATATTTCTATTCGTTTTTCACTTGTTCTATGTATTAATGCATTACTTACTTTATAATATACAAAAGTCATGCTGATGGCTGATATTAAAAGTATTATTAATAAAATCATAAAAATAGTTTGTATAGTTCTATACTGTTTTTTAATACTGGCTTTCATTTTATTATTTCCCCTATTATATATTTTTTAATTCTGCTGCTAATTCCATCAATAGTATTCCCGTATGTAGCTAATTATTTTATGGAATTTTAATCCAATTGGAAAACTAGTGTGTGTTTACCCTAGCTTAAATAATCCATTAATCATTCATTATTTAAGAACTAAAAAAAGCAGGAACCTAAGCCCCTGCATTGTCATTATATTTTCCATCACTAGGTATTGTATTTTGTATTGTTTATTTCTACATTTGAATAGTTGTTTATCAGTAAAATGGTAAATAATTGTAGTAGGGTTTTATTACTCCGCAAGCAAGTCTTCTTCCTGCATTCCCTGAAGGTTGTGTTCTATAATCATCGGGATTTTCATGTATTATAATGGATTTTCCTATTACATCTCTCACCTTAAATTTATTAGTAAAAAACTCCATTGTTGTTCTTCCATCATTTGAAAATAGAACAGGAAAATCTCCTGCATGATTCCCATGAGGTTGATTAGTTGGATTCCAGTGACCACCAGCATCTTTAAATGGAGCATCACTTTCTCCTATGTTGCAATTTCCAAACTCATGGATATGAAACCCAAAGGGACCTATAGGATCAAGATCTCCTCTTGCAGGTTGATACGGTGGCAATCCCTGTATATTCGCATATACCAGAGCACCCCCAGGTACATCTCTTATAAAGATTACACCTCTAATTTGTGGTCTGATCGGCCCTCCTCTTACATTGGCTATAGCTATATATGGGTATTTGCTTTCCATACGCTCATCTCCATATTTATCTAATTACTTACTCTATAATATGATACGGAGTAATATATTGTTATCACTCCTATATTAAACATTATTTATCCCTCTGTTAAAATTAATTTTATATACATATATTCTACATAGTTTCCTTTTTTATAAAAATATTTTAACCTTGTCCGTTCCAATTAAAGACTTGTCTACATATTGTGTAGTGATGAGAGGAGATGAGGTTTTATGGCAATAATTAATGTGCCTAATGATTTTTCAACTATCCAAGAAGCAGTGGATATTGTATCAGAAGGTGATGTAATCCTGGTAAGTCCAAAAGAAAATATGGAGCCTTATAATGAAGAAGTGCATATTACCACTAATAATATCCGTATTATAGCAAATGGTAAAAATGTTCTTCTTGATGGGACAATAGGTTCCCTTGATATTGCCTTTTCAATAACTAGTGTTACTGATGTCTCTGGAGTGGAGATTAAAGGATTTAAGATTCAGAATTATAATGATGGGATCTTAATAAGTGGTGGTAATTATAACCGTATCATTGGTAACAAAATCATGGTTACACACCGAGGAATTATTTGTGCTTTGTCAGTTGGTAACCTGATATGGAAAAATGAAGTAAAAGGTAATGGTAATGGTGATGGTATATATGTAGGGTTACAATCAGATAGCAACTGGATAATAGAAAACGTAGTGCATGGATATAACGTTGGTTTACGTATAGAAGAGTCAAGAGGTAACGCACTTGCATGTAATCTATCCTTTAATAATGGAATTGGTTTTGCACTCTTCCCGTCACCTAATACACTCCTTTTAGGTAATGAGGTATTTAAAACCAGTGGTCAACGTATCATCTCTAGCCCTAATAGCGTGTTAATAAACAATAAAATCAATTGTAACGATGGAGAGTTGGTAGTCTCTATCGAATCTAAAAACTGCATTCTTTCTGAAAACGAAATCAAAAGGAATAGTGACAACGGAATTGCTAGTGGTGGTGACTTTACCATTATTGAAGAAAATAATATTCAAGAGAACAAAGAAGATGGAATTATTGTTTTAAACAAAAACACCATCATTAGGAATTGTATAGAATGTAATAAGGCAAATGGTATAAATATTGAAGGAGACGAAAACAACGTTGTCCAGAATAAGGTGTGCAACAATAAAGTATTAGATATTGATGACAATGGCACTGACAATGAATTTGCTGATAATAAATGCAGTACAAGCGACCCTCAAGACATCTGTAAAAATTGCCATTATAAATATTATCATTATGGATATTGTCCTTACAAAGATTACTATTGTGAATATTGTCCTTATAAATATACTAAATATTGTCCTTGTAGGTATGAACATGATTATGATTAAATATTTAATTATAAGAATAGCAAGGGATTTATTCCCCTGCTATTTTTTTATACTCCAGATATATCTGTCTTTTTTCAATCTATCCCTTATTGTATCAAATATAAAAAATTTAGTATTTTCTGTAGAATTTTGTTTTTATCCAAATTTATTTATGGTAATATATATTTATATTTTTTCTAACAAGTTAGCATATAGACATACATAAAGAGGAGACGTATAGGATGAATTTTTCAAAGAGAATATTAAATATGAACGAAAGTCCCATAAGGAAATTAACGCCTTATGCAGAAGCGGCTAAATCACAAAATAAAAAAGTATATCATTTAAACATAGGCCAACCAGATATAGAAACACCTCATTTATTTATGAACAAAATTAAAAGTTTAGAAGATAAAATAATCAAATATACTAGTTCCACAGGAAATGATGAACTTATAGACAATTTTATAGAATTTTATAAGGATTATGGTCTAGATTATAAAAGGGATGAAATATTAATCACCAATGGCGCTAGTGAAGGTCTTTTATTTACCCTTATGGCCCTAGGTGATGTGGGAGATGAGATCATAATCCCAGAGCCCTTTTATACTAACTATAAGGGAATTTGTTCTTCAATAGGTATAAATGTGGTTCCTATAACTACTAAAATAGAAGATGCTTTTCATTTACCTTCTAAAGAAGATTTTATAAATAAAATTACAGATAAAACTAAAGCCATATTACTATCTAATCCATCTAATCCAACAGGAGTTGTTTATACTAAGGAAGAAATAGAAACTATTGCTACTATAGCAAAAGAACATAATTTATATGTTATCTCCGATGAAGTATATAGGGACTTTATATATGATGATAAAGAATTTAATAGTTTTGGTGAGATAAACCCTATAGCAGATAGAGTGATTTTAATAGATAGTTTGTCTAAGAGATTTAGTGCTTGTGGTGCTAGAATAGGTTCCATAGTCACTAAAAACAAATTGTTAATAAAAGAAATTTTAAAGTTGTGCCAGCTTAGATTATGCTGTCCAATGCTAGAGCAAATTGGTGCTGCAGAACTTTTAAAAACCCCAAAGGATTATTTTATTTCATCCTTAGATACATACAAAAAAAGAAGAGATGTATTGTATAATGAATTGAAGAAAATTCCTAATATAACTATAACCAAACCAGAAGGAGCATTTTACATAGTTATAAAACTGCCAGTTAAGGATGCAGAAGATTTTTGCATCTGGTTATTAAGAGATTTTTCTTTTAATAATGAAACTGTCATGCTATCTCCTGCTAAAAACTTTTATTGTTCAGACCTTGGTCACAACGAAGTTAGAATTGCTTATGTTATAGATGAAAATGAATTGATAAAAGCTTCACAAATTTTAAAAATAGGATTAGAAAAATATACATTAGAAAAGGGTTGCTAAATTAGCAACCCTGAATTTTTATTAAATATTATTTACCCAATAACTTCTTCTAATGGAGTGTACTCTAAATTGTGAGCTTTAGCTACTGATTCATAAGTAACTTTACCTTCAATTACGTTAACTCCCTTAGCTAGAGCCTTGTTTTGCTTAATAGCCTCTAAGTATCCCTTATTAGCTATTTGTAATCCATATGGTAATGTAGCACTAGTTAATGCTAATGTAGAAGTTCTAGCTACTGCTCCTGGCATATTAGCAACGGAATAATGAATTACACCATGCTTTTCATATACTGGATTGTCATGAGTAGTTATTCTATCGATTGTAGCAATAGAACCACCTTGATCTATAGCAACGTCTACGATAACAGAACCTGGTTCCATAGCTTTAACCATATCTTCTGTTACTAAGTGAGGTGCCTTTGCTCCTGGGATTAATACAGCACCTATTACTAGGTCTGACTCTTTAACTGCCTTAGCTATGTTATAGCTGTTTGATACTACAGTTTTAATTCTTCCTTGGAACATATCGTCTAAGTATATTAATCTTTGTGCATTAATATCTAATATAGTTACATCTGCACCTAATCCAATAGCCATCTTAGCTGCATGAGTACCAACGATACCTCCACCAATTACAGTAACTTTAGCTGGTTCTACTCCAGGTACTCCACCTAGTAACACACCTTTTCCACCTTCGTGCTTTTCTAAGAATTGAGCTCCTATTTGAGTAGCCATTCTTCCTGCTACCATACTCATTGGAGTTAAAAGTGGTAATGAACCATCTTCTAATTGAACAGTTTCATAAGCAATAGATACAACATTTTTTTCAATTAAAGCTTCTGTTAACTCTGGCTCTGGAGCTAAGTGTAAATATGTATACAAGATTTGTCCTTCTTTAAAGTATGCATATTCCTCTTTTAGTGGCTCCTTAACCTTAATAATCATGTCAGCCATGTCGAAAACTTCCTTAGCAGTAGGTATTATTTCAGCACCAGCTTCCACATAAATCTCATTAGAAAAACCGCTACCTAAGCCCGCATTGTTTTCAATAATAACTTTGTGTCCTGCTCTTACAAAAGCATCCACACCTGCCGGAGTTATAGCAACTCTGTTCTCATTGTTCTTAATTTCCTTAGGAATTCCAACTATCATTTGTATCCCTCCATACGAATTATTCTAGAGTCATTAGGCTCTAGGAAGATTATAACATATCTATTATTAAGTTTGTAGCTTTTTTATGAATTTTAAGAATGTTATATTTTTGTCAGAATGTTGTGTTTTTGTCAGAATATTCTATTTGCTAAACATTCTATCCCAAAAGCCCTTTTTCTCCTCTAATCTCTTTACTCTTTCCTTTAGTTCAGCCAATTCATAGCTCTTTTCTTTTACTTTCATCTTTAACCGTGCATTTTCTGATATTAAAACATCCTTTTCCTTATTTGGTTCCCCATTTAAAAGTGCTTGTCCACTATCTTTTCTTTCTTCTAGTAAATTTTCCATATGAGTTATAATATCAGTTTTCACTTCATCCATTTTATATTTTAAATCATTAGTGATGAAATTTTGTATTTCATATACATCACTAGTGTTCATGATAGCCGTACAATCATTAGGTACTATATCTACTTCCGCTGTGGCAGCCACAGGAGCTTCACCATCATTTATTATGACTTCAGGGGATTTTAATATTAATTTAATCTGTTTATTAGTAAGCCCTTTCCCCTGTAAATCCTTTATGTATAAAAAGGTTTCCACTTCCTTGTCTGTGTAATATCTTCTATTTGAATTAGTTCTTGGTATTTCTAAATCAAAATCCGTTTCATAATACCTAAGAACATGAGTAGGATACTCTGTAATTTTGCTTACTTCCGATATGGTATATTGTTTCTTTTTCTCCATAAAATTACACCCCCTTATTTTCTATTCTTTATAGACATTCTAATTCCTTCATACTTTTATAAAATAAAAATAGCAAATTCGAACACTATTAGACTATCTTTTCATAAGAGAGTGTAATAATTATATAATATTATATTTTTTTGTAGAAAAAAGTCTTTAAAGATTCAAAATTGTATCTTGTCGGCATTATTATTTGTTCTGTACTACCTACAAATAATATTCCTCCACCCTTTAAAGATTCATTGAATTTTTTATAAATCATATCTTTAGACTCTTCTGTGAAATATATCATTACATTCCTGCATACTATTAAATCACAATTCTTAGGATATGGATCGTTTAAAAGATTATGCTCTTTGAATTCTATACATTTTTTTATTTCACTTTTAATTTGGTATTTATCTCCTACCTTATTAAAATATTTATTAACAAAGTTAGTAGGTACACCTGCTACACTTTTCTCACTATATATGCCTTCCTTTGCCTTTCTAAGGACCTCTTTATCTATATCAGTAGCTATTATACTTATAGATGATAATGGAATTAAATTGCTAAGACACATGGCCAGTGAATATGGTTCATCACCCGTTGAGCATGCTGCACTCCATATTTTTAATTTTTTATTTTTGGATAATAAGTATGGAAATACTTCTGATTCTAGTACCTTCCATTGATTTATATTCCTGTAAAATTCTGATACATTTATGGTGAGATAGTTTATGAACTGCTCATACAAGTCTTTGTCTTTGCATAAGGCTTCATAGTAATCTTTATATCCTTTAAAGTTATTTCTTTTAATTAAAGAGTCTATTCTTCTTTTCATTTGTCTTTCTTTATAGTAATTTAAATTTATTTTGCTTTTTCTATGTATTACATCTTTAAACTCTTCGTAATTCATAGGCACCCCCTTATTTTATTAAAAAAGAATAAGGATTAATCCTTATTCCTTTTTGTTATTATTATTCAGCAGAAGTTCCTTCTGCTTCTTTAATACTTAAGCTCATTCTCTTCTTTTCTTTGTCTAATTCTAATATTTTAGCTTTAACAGTTTCGCCTACTTTTAATGCCTCATCTGCCTTAGATATATGTCTTTCACAGATTTGTGATATATGAACTAATCCATCAAGACCTGGCTCTACTTCTACAAAAGCTCCAAAGTCCACTAGTCTAACAACTTTACCTTCTACTACTTCACCTATTTCATATTTTTCATCTGCCACTTCCCATGGTTGTGGTAAAAGTTGCTTAATACCTAATGATACTTTACCCTTTTCCCTGTCAAAGTCTAGTATCTTAACTTCTACTTTATCTTCTTCTTTTAACACATCCTTAGGATCATTTACTCTTCCCCAAGATATATCTGAAATGTGAACTAATCCATCAATTCCACCAATATCTACAAAGGCTCCAAAATTGGCAAGTCTCTTAACAGTACCTTGTACAACCTTATCCTTTTCAATGTTCTCCCAAACTTTATTTTCTCTTTCTTCTCTTTCAGTTTCTAATATGGTTCTATGAGAGAATACTACTTTCTTTTTGTCTAACTTAAATTCAATAACTTTTACAGGTAATTCTTGTCCTACATATTTATCTAAATCTTTCACAAATCTTAAAGATAATTGAGAAGCTGGAATAAATCCTCTTAACTCCTTATATAATGCTATAACTCCACCTTTTACAACTTGTGAAACCTTAACTTCTATAGTGTCTTTACTTTCAAATATCTTCTCTATTTCTTCCCAATACTTTTCTGCATCTACTCTCTTCTTAGATAATAATACATTACCTTCTCCATCATCAGATTTCAATACACAAACTTCTAATTCTTCACCCTCTTTTACAATTGTTCTTGGGTCTACAGAAGAATCACTTGCAAGCTCACTTCTTGGTATTACTCCATCAGACTTATATCCAATGTTTACAATTACTTCTCCTTCAGTTACTTGCACAACAGTTCCTTTAACTATGCTTCCTCTTCTTGGCATAACTAAACTCTTTTCAATTTCCTCCATCATGCTCATCATGTCATTTTTCTCTTGTTGAATATCACTCATTTTTTCAATAGCCTCCTTAATAATCCAATCTGGAGTAGAAGCTCCAGCTGTAATTCCTATTCTATTTAAATCTTTTAATTCTTTCATAGGCAATTCGTCTGCCGTTTCAATGTGATATGACTTATCACAATACTCTTTACTTATTTTATATAACTTTTGAGTATTAGAACTATGATAACCTCCGATGACAATCATAGCGTCCACATTTTTAGCTAGTTCTGCACAGTGCATCTGTCTTTCTTTAGTGGCAGCACATATAGTATTAAACATTTCTAACTCATTAGCCTTATTTTTCAGTTCATTGGTTATATCATTCCAAAGTTCATGGGTAATTGTAGTTTGAGCTACAACACAAATTTTTTCACAATTTGGTACAGAATCTAAATCCTTACTAGATTCTACCACATATACATTATCTTCACACCATCCTCTTATACCTATTACCTCTGGATGCTTAGGGTTACCTATAATTACTAGGGTATAACCTTTCTTACCATATTCCTTTGCTATGTTTTGGACTTTTCTAACAAAGGGACATGTGCAATCTATAACCTCTATATCTAATCCTTTAGCGTCTTCATATACCCTAAGAGGAATTCCATGGGACCTGATAATTAAAGTGGAATTTTTCACTTCTTCTAAATCTTCTTTAGCTTTTATTCCTTCATTTTCAAGTTTGCTTATAACTTGGTTATTATGTATAAGAGGTCCATATGTATATATGGAATCATATTTTTTTGCAGCCTCTATTGTTTCATTCATGGCTTTTTTAACACCAAAACAAAAGCCTGCATTTTTAGCAACTTCTATTTTCAATATTATTATACCTCCTATGAATACTTTTATTTAAATTCTACACTTTTTTACAAATTCCTTCTAAATATTATCTTTTATTCTATAAAAGATAATATTTCTTTTATTACTTCATTTATGTTCTTCCTTGTACTATCTATTTCAATGGCATCATCTGCCTTTTTTAAAGGAGCAATCTCCCTCTCACTATCTATTTTATCTCTTTTTCCTATATCTCTTTTTATATCTTCTAAATTTACGTCAAATCCCTTTTTAATGAACTCTTCATATCTTCTATGAGCCCTTTCTTCTATGGATGCTGTCAAGAAAAATTTGTACTCAGCCTTTGGAAGAACGAAAGTACCTATATCTCTTCCATCCATTATAACACTTTTTCCTTCTGCTATTTTTCTTTGAAGTTCTACCATTTTTTCTCTTACTTTCCCTATGGCCGATACGGCTGATACATTTTTAGTTACTATGGGAGTTCTTATTTCTTCATTTACACATTGTCCGTTTAAATATACGTTAGAACTATCTAAGTCAATATCTATTTTACTCAAAGTTTCTTTTACTTGTTTTTCATCTTCTATAGAAATTTCATTGCATAAAAAGTTTAGTGTTACTGCCCTATACATGGCTCCCGTATCTATGTAAACTAAATTCTTAAGCTTGGCAATTTCCTTTGCTACTGTACTCTTCCCCGCTCCTGCCGGTCCATCTAATGCTATTGTTATCTTTCTCATCCTAAAAATTCCTTTCCTCTATTTAATTTTATACGTTCATTCCTGCCAAATAACCTGTGGAATATGCTATTTGTAAGTTATATCCTCCCGTTAAAGCCTCCACATCTATAACTTCACCTGCAAAATAAAGACCTGAAGTCTTTTTAGATTCCATAGTAGATGGATCTATTTCTTTCACATTAATTCCTCCAGAAGTTATTATGGCTTCCTTTATAGGTCTAGTTTTTGTAACGGTCATAGGTAATTTTGTTATATTATCTAATAAATTTTTTCTTTCTTCCTTAGTTATCTGATTTACTGTTTTCTCTTCTTCTATATTGGATAATTTAATTATTACAGGTATTAATTTTGCAGGTAATAAGTCCTTTAATGCATTTTTAAATTGTTTATTAGAATATTTTTCAAAATCCCTTTGAATTCTCTTATCTAATTTATCTCTATCAAGGGCTGGCTTTAAATTAATAGTAACTGCCATATTTCCCTTTTCTAGATATTCATTTATATAATTGCTAGCGCTTAAAACTAATGGGCCTGATATACCAAAATGTGTAAATAGCATTTCTCCAAAATTAGAATATACTACTTTATTTTTATGATGGAATTTTATTTCCACATTTCTAAGAGAAAGTCCTTGAAGCTCCTTAATCCATCCTTCTTTCGTTTCAAGGGGTATAAGAGCAGCCTTTAATTTTACTACATTGTGTCCAACCTTCTTAGCAAAATTATAACCATCGCCTGTAGCTCCTGTAGTAGGATAGGATAATCCGCCTGTGGCTATAATTATTTTTTCACAATTAATTTTTTTATTATCACTTAATATTACTCCTGTTACTTTATTGTCCTTAACAATAATGTCTTTTACTTTAGTGTCCAGTCTCACATCCACTTTGTATTTTGACATATTTTTTTCTAATGCCTTTATTACATCACTAGACTTATCAGAAACGGGAAATACTCTAAAACCCCTTTCTACTTTTGTCTTTACACCATGTTCATGCATCAAGTTTATTATGTCATCATTTGTGTAACTATAAAAAGCACTGTATAAAAAGTTCTTGTTTGTAGTAACATTATTTATTAATTCTTCTACATCTTGGGCATTAGTAATGTTACATCTGCCTTTTCCTGTAATATATATTTTCTTTCCCAATTTTTCATTTTGCTCTAATAATACGGTCTCATTTCCTTTACTTGCAGAAGTGGCAGCTGCAATCATTCCCGCTGCGCCTCCTCCTATAACAATTACTTTACTCAATTTTATCTTCATCCTTTACTCTATATTTTCTAAGTGAGCAGTATCATTTAATGTTTTAATAACTGGACCATAATCCCTATACTCTATTATATTTATAGATGTATTATTTTGAGTTATTTTATAAAAGTCTGATAATGGCATTTCCATAATGCCTAAAATTATGCTTTTAATTGATATGCCATGAGATACTATTAATATAGTTTTCCCTTTATTTTCTTTAATAATATAATTAATTATTTCTAATGTCCTATTTTGGACATCTACTAACTTCTCAGCTTCAGGAATTAGGGCTTTATGTGGATTATTTCTCCATATAATAAAATCATCTTCGTATTTTTCTTTTATTTCACTAGTTGTTAAACCTTCCCATTTTCCAAAGCTCATCTCTCTTAGTCTATTGTCTTTTATAACCTCTTGATCTAGTTCTTTTGCCACCATTTCTGCCGTATGAAAGGCTCTATCTAAATCACTACTGTATATTTTATCAATCTTATAATGCTTTAGCCTTTTTGCTAATAATTTAGCTTGATTTAGTCCATTCTTCGTCAAACCTATATTTTTACTACCTTGAGCTCTATGTTCTAAGTTCCATGTAGTTTCACCATGTCTTACGATAATTAGTTTCGTCATGCCATTCCTCCTAACACTAAGAACAATTATACATTAAATTATATAATCATAAAATATCCTTTTGATTATTTTATCCTTTCAAATAATAATAATTTAATATGGGGTATAAAATTAGTGGCAAAATTATTATTACTTGAAAAAATTTAAAAAAAGCCACAGTTTTCACTGTAGCTTCTTTTATCTATAGACTAGATCCATCTTTATTATCGTATACATTTTGCTTTTTCCATATATTTTCAAGCTTGTTAAAGGTAGTTGAGATTTTATCTCTTTCTTTCATACCTAGTGCAACTATTAGTGCATTGATTAAGCTAAGTGGCGCTACTAAAGAATCTACAAAAGATGCCATGTTACTTCTTGCTGTCAAAGTATAATCTGCTATTTCCGTTATAGGAGACACTTTACTGTCTGTAAGACCTACAATAGTAGCTCCTTGTTCTTTAGTGTAATTTAAGGCATTCAATGTAATCTTAGAATATCTAGGAAAACTAATTCCAATTACTAAGTCTCCCTCTTTAACTCTTAATATTTGCTCAAATACGTCACTTACACCTAATCTTACTACTCGTACATTATCTAGTACCAGATTTAAGTAAAAACCTAAATACTCTGCTAAAGTGCTCGAACTCCTAAGACCTACTATATAAACTCTGTCTGCTTCTAAAATTTTATCAATTACGCTTTGGAATAATTTGTCATCTAATTCGTCAATCATATGACGTATATTATCCATATCAGCCTTTAGAACTTTCTTTAATACTGTACCACCATCTTTGTAGTCTTTTGACATTTCAAGTCTCTGTACAGTAGTTAATTTTGTCTTAACAAGTTCTTGGAGTTCTTTTTGCAGTTGGGGGTACCCATCATATCCTAATGCATTAGCAAATCTTACTACTGTAGATTCACTTACTCCTACCTTGTTTCCTAGTTTTGAAGCCGTCATAAAAGCTGCCTTATCATATTCGTTTATAATGTATTGCGCAATAAGTTTTTGCCCCTTACTTAATCGTGAAAATTTCTTTTGTATAATCCTAGTTAAATCTACCTTTTCTTCTTTCATGTTTTATATACCTTTCTTCTTAAAGATTTTCTACTAGCTTATATCCTTCGTATAAAGCTTTTTTGTTTAGCTCTTCAGTTCCCTTTGGAACTCTGCTTAACACTGCTTTTTCTAAAGATTCTTTTTCTACTAATCCTAATTCTCCGTTTATAACACCTAATGCAACGATGTTAGCCACTACAGACTTTCCAACTTCATTAGCTGCTGTATCAAGTATTGGTAATTGTATAACCTTACCACACTTTATATTATCTCCTAATTTTACCTTTGTGTCTACTATTAAAGTAGTATTCTCATTTACTTCTTTACCATATTTGTCACACGCTATTTGAGTTAAGCATAAAAGCATATCAACAGTTTGAACTTTAGGGAAATCGATTTCGTCATTACTAATGATTACTTCTGCTTTACTAGCTCCCCCACGAGCCTCTGGACCATATGATTGAGATTGAATAGCATTTTTGCCTTCTAATATTCCAGCTTCTGCTAGTATTATTCCACCAAGGATTAGACCTTGACCACCTGAACCTGTTAATCTTAATTCTTTTTTATTAGACATATTATCTCTCCTTTGATAATCTATCAATGATTTTTTGATATTCTTCAGTGTATTCTGGTGAAGTAGTGCTTACGAATTCACCTATTAAGAACTTACCTTCTAATTGTTCTTCAGTTAACTTTTCTGCTCTCTTTACATCAACAGCGTGATCTTTTTGCCACTTAAGCATGTTAACAGAGTCACCTTTTTTGTTCTTTCTTCCGTAGTAAGTTGGGCAAGAACTGATTCCTTCAATTAATGAGAATCCTTTGTTTTCAATACCCTTTTGGATGTACTTAATAAGTGGGTTAACATGGTATGCAGTTGAACGTGCAACGTAAGTTGCTCCTGCTGCCGCACCTAAGTTACAGATATCAAAAGGTCTATCAATATTTCCATATGGTGCTGTAGTTCCTAAGTCTCCTGTTGGAGTTGCTGGAGAATATTGACCACCTGTCATTCCATAAATATTGTTGTTAAATACGATAGTTGTAATATCTATGTTTCTTCTTGCTGCATGAATTAAGTGGTTACCACCGATTGCAGATGCATCTCCATCTCCTGTAATTACGATTACAGTAAGCTCTGGTCTTGCAAGTTTAACTCCCGTAGCAAAAGCTAATGCTCTACCGTGAGTAGTGTGTAATGTATTAAAGTCCATGTATCCTGGTGCTCTTGAAGAACATCCGATTCCTGATACTACACAAACCTTATCTTTATCTAAACCTAAATTTTGGATCGCTTGTGCTATACCACGCATTAAGATTCCGTGGCCACAACCTGGACACCAAATATGAGGTAATTTATTCATTCTAAAAGTATCTTGTATTAATTGACTAGACATTATAATACCTCCTTAATTTTTGCTAATATTTCGTCTGGAGTTAAAATTTCACCATTGATTTTTCCTATATGGCTAACCTTAGTAGCACCCTTTACAACTCTTTCTACTTCTAAAGCTATTTGACCATAGTTAAGTTCTGATACAATAATGTTATCAACTTTATTAGCTAATTCAATAACTTGCTTTTCTGGGAATGGCCAGATAGTAATTGGTCTAAACATACCAACCTTTAAACCTTCTTCTCTAGCTTTTCTTACAGCAGCCTTTACAGCTCTTGCATTTCCACCATAACCTAATACTACAAGTTCTGCATCTTCTAACATGAATTCTTCGTACTCTACGATATCATCAACGTTTTTCTCAACCTTGTCCATTAATCTTGTAATTAATGTCTGAGCAACCTCAGTGCTGTTTGTAGGGAATCCAGTTTCATCATGAACAAGTCCTGTAACATGATATCTATATCCGTCACCGAACCCTGCCATAGCTGGAACTAATTCGTCACCTTCTACACCATATGCTAAGTAGTCTTCTGGTGCACAAGTAGGCTTCTTTCTATCTATAATTTCAATGTCATCCGCACTAGGGATTTCAATTTTTTCTCTCATATGTCCAACAATTTCATCTAATAATAGTATTACAGGAGTTCTGTATTTTTCTGCTAAGTTAAAGCATCTAACTGTTAAGTCAAATGTTTCTTTAACTGAAGATGGTGATAAAGCTATAACTGGGTGATCTCCATGAGTTCCCCACTTAGCTTGCATAACATCTCCTTGAGATGGTGAAGTAGGAAGTCCAGTACTTGGACCATGTCTTTGAACGTTTACTATAACGCATGGTGCTTCTGCCATAGCAGCATATCCAATATTTTCTTGCTTTAATGAAAATCCTGGTCCACTTGTAGCAGTCATAGCCTTAGCTCCAGTTAATGCTGCACCTATAGTAGCTGCCATACCTGCTATTTCATCTTCCATTTGTATAAACTTTCCACCAACTCTAGGAAGCTTTTCTGCTGATCCTTCTGCAACTTCTGTAGAAGGTGTTATTGGATAACCGCCATAAAAAGTCATTCCAGCAGCTATAGCTCCCTCTACGCAGGCTTCGTTTCCTTGCATTAATTTTACTACATTATTTTTCATCTTCGTTACCTCCTAAATATATAGCATAATCAGGACATCTTAGCTCACATAGTCCACACTTGATACATCCTTCAAGGTCTAAGATTTCGATTTTTTCGTCTACTAAACCTAAAACTTTCTTAGGACAAAATTCAACGCAGATTCCACAACCCTTACACCATTCTTTTTTTATAATTAATTTTTTATCCTGTGACACTACTTTCAACTCCATTCTATTTATTAATAAATTGTTTTTCCAAATTTATATTACCAAAAAAAAGAAAGAATTGCAATTTAAATTTCACATTTCTTTAAATTGCAATTATTCTGTCTAATTGTATACAATTATTCATTTATACTTAAATGCTTCTTCCATTTTATATACTAATATTCCATTTTTCAACTTCTTTTATTAAGGAATTTTTTGTTAAATCAAAATGTAATGGTGTTATGGATACCATGTTGTTGTCTATGGCATGTACATCAGTGTCTGTACCATTTTCTATATCCACTAGTTCTCCTTCCAACCAGAAATACCTCTCTCCTCTAGGATCAACTCTCTCCATATAAGAACTTTTATATCTTCGTACACCTAAATTTGTAATTTCTACTCCTTTTATCTCATCCTCACTACAATTAGGTATATTAACATTAAGTAGTGTGTCCTCTGGTATATTCTTATCATTTAAATTCTCTACTAACTTTCTAGCAAATTTAGCTGCATATGTATAATCTAAATTTTTAAATCCTGCTAAGGACATGGCAATACCCTTACTTCCTAATAATACACCTTCCATAGCTGCAGAAACAGTTCCTGAATATAACACGTCCGTACCTAAGTTTGGTCCATTATTAATACCTGATACTACTATGTCAGGTCTTTTATCCATTATGGATTCTATAGCTAATTTCACACAATCTGCTGGTGTTCCACTTATGGACCAAGCTTCAAAATCCGTATCAAAAAAAGTAACTTTTCTAGCTCTTAAAGGCTCATGCATGGTTATTCCATGACCTGTAGCACTTCTTTGTCTATCAGGAGCCGCTATAAAAATGTCACCCACTTTACTTAATTCACAAGCTAGCTTGTATATTCCCTCAGCACCAATTCCATCATCGTTAGTAATTAATATTTTCATGAAATCACCCCTTTTATATTTATTTCTTTTCAATGGCAACTAAAATAGGTGGATTATTTTTTTGGTTAAAAAATTCCATTTTAATTACATGATATTTTTTGCTATCTAAATTCTGCACATAGTCTAATACCATATTCTTCTCTTCTAAGCCCTTTTCATGGCCATAATATATGGATATGACCATAAGCCCACCTTTTTTCAGAAGATTCAAGGTCTTTTCAAAAGCTATAACTGTATTTTTACCTAAAGTAGTTATACTCTTATCTCCCTTAGGTAAAAATCCTAAATTATACATGGCCCCATCTATTTCCTCTTTTATGTATTTATCTAAATTTTCATGTCCATCTTTAATCAATTCTACATTAGAAAGCATATTTCTTTCATCTAGCTTTTTCCTTGTATTTTCAACGGCTAGATCTTGAATATCGAAACTATATATCTTTCCAGCATTGCCTATCTTTTCTCTCAAAAAAACAGTATCATTTCCATTTCCCATAGTTCCATCTAAGGCCACACTTCCCTGGTGTAGACAATTTTCTATCATGGACCAGGCAATATTAGTTATTTTAGTTAAGCTTCTATTTTCCATTGCATCCACCTTTACAACAGCTATTATTTACCCATTTATTTAAATCTAAAGAGTAATAATCCTTAAATTCTTTTAAAATTAAATCCTCGTTGTCCTTTTCAAATCCATAATGTTTTAAATTATTTTCTTTATTTATAGCAAAAAAGATTCCCCTATTAAACATAAAGTTTAAAGATGCCTTTACAAGTCCATCTTTCATACTAAACTCTTTATTCATGATTCTTATTTCTTTTATTTCTCCTACTAGTGGATTTATTTGAAGAAATTCTAGAACTCCTAGAATTTCATTTTTTTCTTTTAAGACTACAAATTCATTTTTATCATCTACTTCTTTATCTAAAAATGTTTTTATAATATTAGGGTCCTTTTCTAAATACATCTCTAACATATTTATCTTCCCTCTCTTAAATAATTAACTTCTTTACTAGTTAAAAGTCTCCATTTTCCCTTTTCTAAATTGTCTAAGTTGATTCTTCCAATACTAACCCTTTGAAGTTTTACAACAGAATGGCCTATACTATCAAACATCTTTCTAACCTGTCTATTTTTACCTTCATGGATACTAATTTCTATTACACTAGTTCCCTGATTTTCTTTTAATCTTCTCACTATGGCTGGACTAGTTTTATAGCCTTCTATTTGAACACCATTTCTTAGTTTTTCTAATTTTTCTTCACTAATATGTCCCCTTACTTTAGCCATGTATGTCTTTTTAATTTCATGTTTAGGGTGAGTAAGCTTGTATGCCAAGTCTCCATCATTAGTCATTATTAAAAGACCAGATGTATTATAATCAAGTCTACCCACAGGATATACTCTCTCCTTTACATCCTTTACTAAATCTATAACAGTTTTTCTATCCTTTTCATCTGATAAGGTGGACACATATCCTTCAGGTTTATAAAGTAATATATATTTTTTAATAGATTCAGGCTTTATCCTTCTTCCATTTACCTTAACCACATCTTTATCTGGATCTATTACTTTTCCCATATAATCTATTACTTCACCATTAACAACAACCTTACCTTCTTTTATCATTTCTTCTGATTTTCTTCTAGATGCAACCCCACAATGGGCCATATACTTTTGTAATTTCATATAAACACTCCTTATATATTTAACCTATTTCCATAGTATTGTAGCCATTCACTTCTTTTTTTGTAATCAGGAATTATTTTTCCTAGTAACCTCCAAAAAGATTTTAAATGATTCATATGAGCTAAATGGCACATTTCGTGAACTACTACATAATCTATTATCTCTATTGGAGCCATAATAAGCCTCCAATTAAAATCTAATTTTCCATTTGTGTTACAACTTCCCCACTTATTTTTAGATTCTATTATTTCAATGTTTTTTATCTTTTTGTTAAAATGATTATCATATTCTTTAATTCTTTTTAATATAACTTTTTTACATTGTTTTTTATAGAATCTCTTTACGAGCTTTTTAATAGTATCCTTGTCATATGCTTTTAGGGTAATTGTAAATTCCTCATTATTAAAGTCTATCATATTTTTTTCTATATTATTGTCCATAATTATATTCATTATATAGTATTTCCCTAAATATAATAGCTTATCTCCATCTTCATACTTATTTTCCACAATATCCTTAGTTTTTTTCTCCATTGATTTTAATTTTTCTAATATTAGGGTAGCCTTAGACTTGACTGAATCTATTATCTGTTCTTCTTTAGTTCCCTTTGGAGCTAGTACAGTTATTCTTCGCCCCTGGTCAATCTGTATTTTAATCTTTTTTCTTTTTTTATATTCTATATTAAATTTTATAATTTGGTCATTATGATGTATCTCCATCTTTTCCTTCCTTTTTCTAATGATAGTCTTCAAAATTATATATTACCACAAAGAATTTTCAAATGTTATAGTTATTTTAAAAAAAGTAAGGGTCTGACCTTAATAGATCATAACCTTACTTTAAATTATTAAATACCTATTTATTTATTAAACCAAATTTTTTTAATTTATATTGAAGTGTTCGCCTTGATATGCCCAGGTCTTTAGCAGTTTTTTCCCGATGTCCACCATATTTTTCTAAAGCTTTCTTTATTACCTTAATCTCTTGTATTTCTAAAGGACTAAGTCCATTGTTATTATTAAAATACTCATGATTCTTTGCCTTCTGAATAATCCTTATTGGTAAATCATCTTCATAAAGTGTTGTGCTATTAGCTAAAGCAATGGCACTTTCAAGTGTATTTTCCAATTCCCTTACATTTCCCGGCCAGTCATAGTTTTTAAGTATTTGCCATACTTCTGAGGATATTTCTAATACATTCTTATTAAATTTTGTATTTATCTTTTTTAAAAAATACAAAGTTAGTGCCTCTATATCTTCTCGCCTGAAACGTAAAGGCGGACATTCAATGGTGATAACGTTTAATCTATAAAAAAGGTCTTCTCTAAATTCCTTATGTCTAACAGCCTCTTCTAAATTTTCATTTGTAGCAGCAATAATTCTTGCCTCAACAGGTATTGTTTTAGAGCCACCTATCTTCTCCATTCTTTTTTCCTGTAAAACAGTTAAAAGCTTTGCTTGAAGATTAGGAGATAGGGAGTTAATTTCATCAAGAAAAATCGTTCCTTTTCCAGCTAATTCAAATTTACCCTTCTTATTTTCAACAGCTCCTGTAAAAGATCCTTTTTCATGTCCAAAAAGTTCACTTTCAATTAAATTTGCAGGTAGTACTGCACAGTTTAAATGAATAAATGGTAAATTATTGCGATCACTTGAATAATGGATTGCTTTAGCAATAACCCCCTTACCTGTTCCACTTTCTCCTGTTAAAAGTACTGTAGTTTCTAAATCTTTTATCTTTTCTATTTTTGATTTTATCAATTTCATTTCTTTGCTTTGTCCAATTAGATTTACTTGTTTATCATCAGAAATATCCATTTTGTTAGAAGTTTTTTCCTTGATTTTTAAAGCTTCTTGAATTTTATATATTAATTCAGTACTATCAAAAGGTTTTGTTAAATAATCATAGGCACCTATTTTTATTGCCTCTACTGCATTTTCAATAGTACCAAATGCTGTCATCATAATAACAATAGTTTCTTTACGAATACTTTTTATCTCTTTTAAAGTTTCTATACCATCCTTTTTAGGCATTCTAATATCTAATATAGCTACATCATACTTATTTTTTCTTATTTTTTCACAAGCTTCATCACCATCATAAGCTAAGTCTACTTCATACCCCTCATTTAATAGTTCTGCACGTATGACTTTTAATATATTCACTTCATCATCTGCTACCAGTATTCTTTTCTTATTCATATGGCTCCTCCCTTCTAACGGGCAAATAGATTTCAAATGTAGTTCCTTCATCTAATTTAGACTTTATCTTAATGTCACCATGGAGCCTTTCTATAGCCCTTTTAGCAATACATAATCCGAAACCAATGCCTTTTTTCTTAGTAGAATAAAAGGGTGTAAAGATTTTTTCTATTTCTTCAGGACAAATACCCACACCATTATCTGAAATGGAAACTCCTATTTTCTCTTCTTTCTTTATATAATCACTATTAATTTTAATAATCCCTTCACTTTCTATGGCTTCAATTCCATTCATTAAAATATTAATAAATGCTTGCTGCAATTGTACATTGTTCCCCTTAATAAGAGGCAAATCTTGTGATAAATTTTTTTCAATATAAATATGTTTTGATTTCCTGTGCAAACCTATGACCTTAAAACATTTTTCTAAAACTTCGTTAATGCTTAACAAAATACTCCTATTTTCTTTCGTCATCATAGCATATGAAAGCATTTGTTCTACCACATCATTAATTCTATCTACTTCACCAATAATTGGTTCTATAAATTCCATATGTTTGGGTTGTTCCAGTAAAGATCTTTTTAAAATATTAGCACATCCTTTAATACTCATTAAAGGATTTCTAATATCATGGGCAACACCTGTTGCCAATTCTCCTAAAACAGCAAATTGTTTAGCCTGCTCTAATTCTCTTTCATATATTTTTAACCTGGTAATATCCCTCGAAATTACTACAACACCTACAACATGATTTTTGCTATCATTTAAAGGAGAAATTGCTAGATTGACAATTTTCTCTTCACCTGTATCATTTGAAAATATAACTTCTTTAACATAATATGTTTTGTTATGTTTTACTACATATTCTATACTCTTGTCCATATTGTGACTTTCTTCTTGTGTCAAAAGCTCATAATACTTTCTTCCAATAATATCCTCTGGTATCCACCCATAAACATCTAGTGACGCCCTATTTGCTGTGGTTATTACCCCATCAAGACCCATACTGATAATAGATGCTTCTGTACTATTAAAAATATTTTGTAGATAATTTCTTTCTTGAATAATTTCATTATTTAATAGTACATTCTCATATGTAACTTCTGTAATGAATTCTAGTATGGATAAATCTTTTGAAGTATATTTTTCTCTTATACTACAACATATATAAAATACTTCATAATCATCTTGCACCCGTATAGGAGATACCATTATGTTAGTATTACTTTCATTTTGTAATATTTCATATATTTTTCCTTCTTCTAACAATATCATATCTTTACTTATTTCTGTTAAGCACTTAATAATTCTAGATACCCCTATATTATTATAATCTCTTCCTCCATCAATAATTATTTTATTTGTATTAGTTATTGTAACAATTCCCATCCAATCAACAGATAAGAATTTCTTCATTCCTAAACCGTCAAGTTTGTTTAATGAATTTTCTACATTACAACTTACATCAGAGTAATACATATCTACACCTCCTACCTATATGAATACCCAAATAATAACACGCAATATTTTTTACTTAAATCGTACTCATTAAATATCATTCTAACATCAATTTATTTTATATTCTATATTTCCCATATTTCTTAAAACTATAAACGGTGTACCCTTCAATTTTGGTATTATACCATATATGAAGTTTACACCGCTTATTCTATATGCTATTTTTCATACTAGGTCCATCATTATCAAAATTTCATTGATCCTTTATTCCTATCTATTTATTCCTTTTTAACTTATATGATTCATATCTTTTTTTACCTTCTTCAAACATCATCTTTTCTTCCTCTGTACTTAACACAAGTTTTGGAACAGTCTTCGGTTTACCTTCATTATCTAAAGCTACCATAGTAAAATATGCTGATAAAGCCTTTTGAGGTGGTATACTCTTTTCTAAATCTTCTACTTCAACTGTTACACTCACCTCCATAGAAGATTTTCCTACAAAAGCAATTTCAGCAGTACAGGTTACCAAGGCTCCAATAAAAATTGGCAAATGAAATTGTAGTTCATCCACTCTAGCAGTTACAATATTAGATCTAGCATATTTTTTTGCTGCTACATATGCAACAGAATCCATAAATTTCATAATTTCTCCACCATGAATATTTCCTGCTATATTTGCTTGATTTGGCAGCATAACTTGACTCATAACTACTCTCGTGTCTTTAATGCTATTGCTCATTTTAATCCCTCCTAGTAATACTATTGCAGACATTTTCTATGTGTTATAAGCAGGTAAATCTATATCTATAAAGTGATTCTAAATTATAGATTACATGCTTCTGTATATCCAGCTTCAACAGCTTGTACAATTCTTCCAAGCTCATTTGCATCTCCAATAATTTTTACATTTTTAAAGTTATTTTTTAATTCCTCTATCATTTGATTGTTTGATCTAGTCCCTAATGAAAGAATTACATGATCTATTTCTTTTTCAATCAATTCATTAGTTTTTAAGTTTTCAAGAACAATTTTTTCATGGGTAATCTCCTGTAGTTTATGACTAGGAAGCATTTCTGCTTTATGCTTCATCAGTTTCATTAATACATCCATACGATTTGGTGCATAAATACCCTTCCCAATTTTATCTACCATTTCAACGATTGTAATTTCATTTCCTCGTTCTGCTAAAAACTCGCCTGTCTCAAGTCCTGTCATACCTGATCCGATTACAACAACCTTTTTTCCTTCGAATTTTACTTGACCTTTTAATATTTCTGGTACCATATGCACATTTTCACCCTTTACACCATCAATTGGCGGAACAATAGGGCTAGATCCTGCTGCTACAAATACTGCATATGGATTTAATGCTCTTATTTCTTCCACAGAAGCTTCTGTATTTAATCTTATTTCTACGCCTAATTTTTTAAGCTCTGCTAACTCATAATCTATAAACCATGTGATCTTTTCTTTTTTAGGAGGTTTATTAGCAAGCTGTAATTGTCCACCTACTTCATTTTCTTTTTCAAATATTACAGGCTTAAATCCTCTCATGGCTAATACTCTAGCTGCCTCCATCCCACTAGGTCCTGCTCCAATAACTGCAACGACTCTTCCTTCACCATCTTTTTTAAGGTCCTTAATTTTTAATTCTCTACCAGCTTTCGCATTTAAAGAACATGCTATAGGTTTGTGATATGCAACACTTTCTATACAAGTTAAGCAGGATATACATTTTCTAATATGATCATCTCTACCTTCTTTTCCCTTATCTACCCATGCAGCATCTGCTACTAACCCTCTACCTAAAGCTACAAAATCTGTAACTCCATCTTCTAATAATTGTTCTACAAATGTTGGCTCTCTTAAAACACCTGCTGCAATAACAGGAATATTTACAGCTTCTTTGATTGTTTTCGCTAAATGTTTTCTCCAACCTTGTTCATAAGAAGTAGGCTCAATTACTGTATGGGAAGTAATATAAACACCTGAAGATACATTCATCACATCAATTCCTAGTGTTTCTAAATATTTAGCAATCTTAACGCCTTCTTCTAATTGGATTCCCTGTTCTTTAATACCAAACTGTTTTAAGAATTCATCTACTGAAACTCTTACACTGATTGGATAATCTTCTCCACAGGCCTCTCTAATGCCCTTGATGATTTCAGCAAGAAATCTCATTCTATTCACAAAGTTTCCACCATATTCATCTGTTCTTTTGTTTGAATAAGGACTTAAGAATTCATTAAGTAGATATCCATGGGCAGCATGTAATTCCACTCCATCTACATTAGCAGACTTTAGTCTTACAGCTCCTTGTACAAAATCTTTAACTAAACTTTTTACTTCCTCTGTTGTTAATGCTCTTGTTTCTTCTCTACAAACTACACAAGGGATTGCACTAGGACCAACAACTGTGTTTCCTTCGTTTATGTTAGAAAAAGTTTGTCTCCCTGGGTGAGCTAATTGTATAAACACTTTTGCACCATGTTTATGCATAGCTTCTGAAAATTTCTTTAATGGTTCTATATGCTCATCTTTTGTTATGGCAAGCTGAAAAGGTTCCATTGTTCCATGTTCTTCATTTATTTTTGTTGCTCCTACGATGATCAGCCCTACACCATTTTTTGCTCTTTCTTCATAAAAAGCAATAACTTCCTCTGTTAATGCCCCATCTCTTTTTGCCATTCCGGGACTCATTGGCGACATAACCACTCTATTTTTTAATGTTAAATTCCCTATTTTACCTTCTGAAAATAAATTTTTGTATTTCATTATTATCCTCCTACTTAAGTTGTCTGTTGTTAATTTTTAATTACATATGGATTACCTAGTTCATTAACTTCTACATTATTACCTTCCAAAATTCATGCCAATTCTAATATGCTGAAAAAACTAACATCCAAGGAGTTAATAAGTACAAAGATTGCACATGTTGTGCAATGTTGGTCCTATTTACATTTACAGATAGAAAAATACCAGCTAATTATGTTATCCTCTATTAACCCCAATATATATACTGGTAGGAGGATAACATATGCTGGAATTTTATATAGCATACTATTTTAATGTGTTGCCTCTCCATCATGGACACCATTCTTGTTCATCATTCTTACAATTCCGTATATTCCACTAATACATAATGCACCACCTAAGAAATGAATTCCTAGCCACTGAAAAGTATGTGCAGGCACTTCTTTAAGATGTAATAATGCTAAAAGAGCATACGTAAATGTAACAGGGTTGAATAAAAATCTAGCGATTGGTCCTAAACCAATAATTACGAAAAGTACGATGCCTATAAGCATATAAAATGCTATTTCTCCTCCAACAATTGGAGCCAAAACACTAAGAATTATTGGCATAGTATATCCTATAGAGAGACCCATTGCTCCTGCACCAAAAATTGTCTTTAAACTACTAGTATCGAAATGAACATTAAAGAAAAAAATAACTGCTAAAAATGCTGGCCACTTATCATGTATGTGTAGCTTCGTTAAAATCACGGTACATATTACAAGCCATACTACCATTAATGTAGTTGTTATAAGGTGTTCCTTGGTTATTCCTTTTGGCATAGTAATCATCTCCTTAAAAGTATATATTTTATGAATTAAATCTTTTTCTTAACTTAAATATTAGATTAGAGTTTTCTACACTTAAGATTTTCTAAAATCAAGTGTAGAATTGAATTCAGAGCATCATAATAGATGGGCCAGGTTCATGACTAAAATTTACTTAACAAGCTCAAATACACCTGCAGCTCCCATGCCGCCGCCAATACACATACTTACAATCCCGTACTTGACATCTCTACGTCTCATTTCTGAAAGAAGTTTCGCTGTTAAGAATGAACCTGTGCATCCTAATGGATGTCCTAATGCAATAGCTCCTCCATTTGGATTTACTTTTTCAGGATCAAGACCTAGTTCATTGATGCAAGCAATAGCTTGTGATGCAAATGCTTCATTTAACTCATACTGATCTATATCTTCCATATTAATTCCTGCAATTTTTAATGCCTTTGGAATGGCTTTTATTGGTCCAATTCCCATCACTTCAGGATCTACCCCTGCAACAGCAAATGATCTAAATATGGCTAAAGGCTTAACCCCAAATGCTTCTGCCTTTTCTCTTGACATGAGTATCACTGCTGCTGCACCATCACTCATTTGAGATGCATTTCCTGGTGTTACAGTACCATTTACTTTAAATACTGTTCTTAGCTTAGCCAATCCTTCCATGCTTGCATTTGGTCTAACACCCTCATCTTTATTGAAGATGAATGTTTCATTATTTTGATTCACTGCTTCTACTGGAATGATTTCGTCATCAAATTTTCCTTCCGCTTGTGCTTTTGCTGCTCTTTTGTGACTTTCTACTGCAAATTCATCTTGCATCTGACGTGTTACATTGTATTTCTCTGCAACTTTTTCTGCTGTTAATCCCATAGACATGTATGCTTCTGGTCTGTTTTCCATAAGATATGGATTTGGGGCAATGATGTTTCCTGACATAGGAACTGTACTCATAAATTCTACCCCACCAGCTAACACAACATCTGCTTGTCCAGCCATAATACTATTCGCTGCCATAGCAATAGTTTGTAGTCCTGATGAACAAAATCTATTTACAGTCTGACCTGGTACGCATTCTGGTAATCCAGCTCTTAGGGCCACAATTTTCCCTAAGTTATATCCTTGCTCTGCTTCAGGAAATGCACATCCTAGTACAAAATCATCAATTTCCTCAGGATTTAATTGTGGAACTTTATTTAAAACGCCATTAATAACTTGAGCTGCAACATCAGCTGGTCTTGTATATTTAAGTTTTCCTTTTGGCGCCTTTCCAATAGGCGAACGGCCAAAAGCTACGATTACTGCCTCTTTCATATTGTTAACACCTCCATTAATTTCTTAGAGCCTTACCTGTTTTTAGCATGTGTTCAATTCTTTGTAATGTCTTTTCTTCTTTACAAAGACTAACAAAAGCTTCCTTTTCTAATTGAAGAATTTGTTCCTCTGTTACTAAGGCGCCATTGGCAACATCTCCACCTGTTAGTACATAAGCAACTTTATTTGCAATATGTGCATGATATTCAGTGATAAATCCTCCTCTTGACAGGAAGTCTAGATTAAACTGGATAGCAGCTCTTCCTGTAGTACCTAATACACAAACTGGCTTCTTTTCTAATGGTCTAAACCCCCTTTCAGCAAGATAAAGAACTGTACGTTTTCCTTCATCAATAAGATAATCTTTACTCATTACTACTTGATCTGCCTCTCTTATAAATCTCTTTTTCATTCCATCATGGGCACTACTTGATACTTTTGCCATAACAATATTTTCCCAAGCTTTACGCAAATTTGTTATAACTTCACCTGTAGGTGCTTTGTCTAAGCCTTCCATTGTGCGCATTAATAATTCTTTCGTACCACCACCTGCTGGAATAAGCCCTACACCAATTTCTACTAATCCCATATAAGTTTCAGCATGTGCTGCTACTTTATGGGCATGCATAGCAATTTCAAATCCTCCACCTAGGGTCATGCCATATGGTGCAGCAACTACTGGCTTTTTACAATACTTCAGTGCCATATTTGCCTTTTGTAAGCCCTCTACCATCTTTCCAATAGCTTCAAAGTTTTTATCAGCAGCTAATTTCCCTACAACTGCAAGGTTTGCACCTACTGAGAAGTTTTTGCTTTGATTTCCTATGACTAATCCCTTGTAGTTCTTTTCCACCTCTTCTACAGCCATCAGCATCATTTCAATCACATCATCTGTTATTGAGTTTCCCTTTGTTTTAAAGTTAAGGCAAAGAACGCCATCACCAAGGTCTACTAAAGCTGCACCTTCATTTTCTTTTACAACTTTATTTTTAGCAGATGAAAGGGTGATATAAGGTGTTTCAATACTAGCTTCATCATAAAACTTTGTATTTCCAGCTGCTAATCTTTCTTCAATCCACTGAGGAATCGTTTCTCCTTCTTCTTTCATTTTTTTCACAGACTTTTCAAATCCGATTGCATCCCAGATTGCAAAAGGTCCTAATTCCCAGTTGTAGCCCCACATCATACCATTATCGATTTCTTTATAATCATCAGCGATTGTTGGTACGTTATTTGCACTATATAATAATGTGCTCTTGATTATTTCCCAAGCAAATTTGCTTTCTTCTGCTTCTCCATAAACTAATGTTTCTAGAGGATTTGCTGTTTTCTTTACTTCTTCAACAGCTTCAACTTTTACTTTTGGTAATTCAATATACTCTTCGTTTTTGTAATCCCACATAAGGGTTTGTTTCCCTTTTTCTGTCTTAACTTTCTTATAGAAACCTTGTTTTGTTTTATCTCCTAATTGTCCGTTGTTGATTAATGTTTGTACAAAGGCAGGTGATGTTAATGCTTCTTTTTCTCCTGCATCATCAATAGCATTGATAGTGTTATTTGCTACATGGGCATATATATCAATCCCTACCATATCTAGGGTACGGAATGTTGCACTCTTAGGTCTTCCTACAATAGCACCTGTAAGTTGATCTGCTTTTGTCAAATCGTATCCATATTTTTCTGTAAGTTTTACAGCTGTTACCAATGCATGAGATCCAATACGATTTGCTACAAATCCTGGAGTATCCTTTGCCATAACAACCCCTTTACCTAATCTCTTCGTTCCAAATTCCTTCATGAAATCTACTACTTCTTTAGAAGTATTATTTCCTGGAATTAATTCAAATAACTTCATGTAACGAGGTGGGTTGAAGAAATGTGTTCCCATAAAATGTTGTTTGAATGCTACTGGTAAATCTTTTACGATTTCATTGATAGATACACCAGAAGTATTCGAACTTACAATGGCACCGGCTTTTGTGTATTCACTGATTTGTTTCATGAAATTCTTTTTAATTTCTAGGTTTTCAACAATTACTTCAATGATCCAGTCACAATCCCTTAGCATATGCATATTGTCAGTAAAGTTACCTACCTGGATCATATTTCCCATATCCTTGTGATAAATTGCTTTGTTTCTAGGATTAGTAACTCTATCTTTACCTGCTTGTGCAATACGATTTCTAACCTGTGGATTTTCTAAAGATAATCCCTTTGCCTTTTCTTTTTCTGTCAATTCCCTTGGCACCACATCTAAAAGACATACTGGAATACCAGCACTTGCTATATGAGCTGCAATACCTGCACCCATTACACCAGAACCAAGCACTGCTACTTTATTAATGTTATAGTTCATTAAACGTCCCCCTCTTTCTTTGAAAATATAAGATAAAGACCTAAATATTTTCAGATCTTTATCCAAACAATATACCTTACTCTGTAATTAAACCTGCTTCTATGGCTTGTTTTCTTAATTCATCTCTAAAATCTGGATGAGCTATAGCAATTAATGCATTTACACGTTCTTTAATAGGTTTGTTGTATACATCTGCTACACCATATTCAGTTACTATATACATAGCATCACTTCTAGGTGTTGTAATGGCTGCTCCTTGAAGAAGAACAGGATTTATTTTAGATACTAACTTACCATCTTTATCTTTTGTCACTGATGCTAAACACATGAAACTCTTTCCACCTTTAGACAGTCCAGCACCTCTTACGTAATCTAATTGTCCTCCAGTAGAACTGATTTGTCTAAATCCTACAGACTCAGAACAGATTTGTCCTGTTAAATCCACCATTAAACATGCATTAATAGATATAAAATTATCATTTTTTCCAATTTCATAAGGATCATTTACTGTATGCATAGGAGCTAATTCTACTTTACCTTCACCTACAAATTCATATAATTCTTTGCTACCTAAACCTAATCCAGCATAGATTTTTCCATTGATTACACCTTTTTTAGCTAAATGTACCATTGAATCCGTAAACATTTCTGTATGAACAGATAAGTCTTTCTTAGACTCTAGTCCATACCCTACTGCATTGGCTAATCCACCAAGACCAATTTGAATCGTTGCACCATCAGGTATTAATGGTAAAAGATGTTCTGCAATTTTTTTATCTGTTTCTGATACTTCTGGTTGTGGTAATTCAGGTAACTCATGGTCAAATTCACATATATAAGCTACTTCACTTACATGGATTCTATGTTCTATTCCCTTAACTTTTGGTTGATGCTTATTCACTTGAAGGATGATTTTATCTGCTGTATCAGCAGCTGAGCCGTTAAAAGCAACCCCCATAGGTCCATAATACATATATCCTTCTTCATCTGGCATAGACACATCCGCTAATAGGACATTAGGGTTGAACTCAGCCATTACTTTGTCCATTTTTGAAAAATGTGCTGAATTTATATTTACATTTCCAACTTTATAAAAAGCTTTACTATATCCACCATAGAAAATAGTATGATAATTTATTCTTCCTATATATTTTGGAGATTGTAAGAATTTAAACGGATGTAATGCCATAGCTGACATGAAATCTACATTTTCTAATTCGTCAACACGATCAGCAATGGCCTCTAATAATTGAATAGGTGCTGATGAACAAGGTCCAACCCAAGCTTTATCTCCCGATTCAATTTTTGCTGCCGCTTCTTCAATTGAAACAACCTTATTTTCGTATATTTTTTTCCAATCCATAGTAAAATCCCCCTCTAATTATTTACCTTGAAATTTAGGTTTTCTTCTTTCTACAAAGGCTTTAACACCTTCTTTAAAATCTTCAGTATTTGTGCATTGAACCTGATATTCTGTTTCATTATCTAGGGCATTTTCAAATCCTTCGAATGCTGCTCTATTTATAAGAACTTTCATTTTTCCTAATGCTATACTTGGTAAAGCATTAAGCTTTTTAGCAAATTTCAAAGTAGTTTCTTCTAAGTTTTCTTGAGGTACTACTTGATTAACCAATCCTAATGATAGTGCTTCATCTGCACTTACAGGTCTTCCTGTCATGATTAATTCAGTAGCTCTAGCAGCTCCTAACATACGTGTGAGTAAGAAAGTCCCACCCATATCAGGAATTAGGCCAATGTTTATAAAGGCTTGTATAAATTTTGAATTTGCTGCAGCAATACGAAAATCACAAAGTAAGGCAAAATTAAATCCAGCCCCAGCTACTGGTCCATGGACAGAAGCTATTACAGGCTTTCTTATGTTACGGATTTTTAATGCAGTCATACCAACTTTACGTACAAGGGGAGCCAGCCTCTGCTCACTACCTTCTAAGTTTTCTAACATCTTTCCAATATCTCCACCTGCAGAAAATCCTTTTCCTTCACCAGAAATAACTACCACTTTTATAGTTCCATCATCTGCACACATATCTAGTGCAACCATTAAATCATCTAACATTGGTTCATCTAGTGCATTTAAGTTTTTTGGACTATTCAATATAATTGATGCAATCCCATTTTCTTGGGAATATTTGATCTTTTTGAATTCCATAAGTTCTCCTCCTTCTTCTCTAGTTATACAATTATTATCATTTGAAAATAATAAAGCTTTATTTTTCTCATGAATGAAATATAAGGATTCTGTAATTGTATTGATTTCCAACTTACGCATTATATTAAAGCAAAAGTTATGCCAATTTTATTTACCCTTAATAACTAGCTTTCATGCAAATTCCATATGCAGAAATTTCACATGTTGTGCAATTTTCGTACGAAATAATCACATATTATTTATTGTGAACTCCTCAGTATTGTTTCTTATGGATGGTTTTATTTAATTATTTTGTTTACTAAAATCACTTTGTATACTTATTAATCCTATCGGAAGTATTAATATGAAAATGAATGATTTTATGTACTTAACACATACTAATACTGTAGTTCTTGGTACACATCTACAAATCTAAGGAGGATTATTATGACGCAAAAATCAAGAAAGGGCATTGTGGGGAAGAAAATTCCTACTACTAACCATAGACAAGATGTTGGCGCTGGTATAAGTTTTACGGCTGAACATGTTTTTACTTCTAAGGAAATTGAGAACCTTGCTGATAAGGAATTAAGAGAAGAAGGTTTAAAATAAAGTCTATGTTTTTTATTATTCATAAAAATATACAAAATTGGACTTACATATGGTAAGTCCTTTTTTTACAATATATAGCTAACTGATGTAATTCAATAGAAATTTTCATAAGTATGGCTACCACCGTATGGTGATAGCCTAAATTAAATTTATAGTATTTTTTCATCGTATATATTTAATAATCCTAATTTTTCTATTTTATTTTTTAACATATCTTCATTTAAAATATATAGACCTAGCATTTTCATCCTTTCAAAGTATATGGACCCAGCAAAGGTATATCTCTTTCTAAGACCATTAACAGAATTTCTCATGTGATTTTCATGGGATATTATATCTCCTATTGCAATGTTTGTGGGTAGCTTTAATAGGGGTAGACCACAAATTAGTCGTACACTATTGTGTCCTGCTAATGCTCCTGTAGTTATGGCCTCTGTATGGCCCACAAATAAACCTGATTTTTCTCCTCCACATAGCAAATTATCCACATTTAAAACTCTCATAAAATTGTCCCTCTGAGCTATAGATAAATACCTAATAGAATTTCCTATACCTCCTGAGTATGGATCTTCATATCTGGCATTCTCAAGACCCTTTATCTTTCTAAGTTTATCTAATGGATAATAGGGTGACATTAATTTTGCATGGCCTGTATCTAATAATATTACATTTTGTGCATATTCCTTTAGGGCATATTGTTGACATACTTTAATATCTAATTTATTCATGTTTATATCATCTTCATTAACTGGTAGTACAACTACTCCCTTTTCATCTAATTCTTTCCTTACTTCATCACTTAAGGATTCCTTATTCAATTTACAGGATCCACTAAAAGCTCCACATGTACCATCATTTCGTTCTCCCATTTGATCTTCATTCCCAGTCTTTGCACTAATACTTACCCTTGGACCAAAGGTGGGACATCTTAATATACACATGGCACATCCATTACCATACTTGCTACAGTTTCCCATGCCTCCTGCACTTCCTGTAGTTTCTACAAATACATCTCCATATATAATTTCATCATTTTGAAGTATTATTCCTATAATTTTATTTTCCTTCATTTCTATATTAATAGCTCTACTTTTTAACTTTATTTCTATATCCATTTCTTTTAAAAGCTTTCTAACCTCTGGTTCTACCCTTGATACATCATATAGATTTGCATGTTTATGTCCTGGGAAATCCAGTTTTTTATGTGTTGATACCCTATCCGTTATTTCAAACAATTCCCAATTACCAAGTAATATATTTTCTTCTGCCGCCGTATGTCTACCGTTATTTCTCATAATACCGCCCACATTACCAAGTCCCAATAACATATCCGTTCTTTCTATTATAGTTACTTGAGCTCCTGCCTTTTTAGCACTTATGGCTGCAGATACACCTGCCCATCCACCGCCAATTATTACGACCTTACTCATTTGGTATCCCCCTTTCTATTATTTCCTGAGGTTTTACCTGTGTCTTGCACAATTTCACTAAATTCCCATGTACATCTTTACTAGTACAAGATCCACAAATTCCTTCTCCACAACATATTTTAGAATTATTTAATATGACAAAGGCCATTTTATTTTCTTTCGCTATAGGATACATTCTTCTACTAAAATTATCAGACCCGGAAGAATATAATATATCATATCCTTCTTTTGCCATACCTTTTAATATATCTATGTGGTTTTCATCTTTCAAATTCATTTTTTTTATAGTACAGTCTAAATTCTCTATATATTCTTCCATAAATTCTTCTTTTCTTCTTCCATAGTCAACTATGAAAGTAACCTTGTTATCATTCTTTATCAAATACTTAATAGTGTTTATAGCAGGTGCTATACCAGCTCCTCTACTTACTACTAATATTTTCTTTCCTTTAGCCTTTTTTAATTTCTTAAGACCTATTAATCCATTAAAATAAGGGCCTCTAACTACTATATTATCCTCTATATTACTTAAAGTCTTAGTTTTAGAGCCTAGTATTTCTATTAATGTGTATACACATGACTCTTTCTCATTTGTATCCATGATAGACATGGGAGCACTAAAGTATTCTGGACTATTATTATCTTTCAACATTAAATAAGATCCTGGATGCTTGAGATCTTTAACTATTTTTTTATCTAGTTTAATTTTTAACAAAAAAATATCTTCCATAATATTTTTCTTGTCTAATACTTTAGCTTGAAAATTCTGCCGTTGCTCTTTTCTTTTATTTTGATTCCAAATATAATTTTGGTATATACATTGGCCAGTCCAAATGCATTCACAGATTTTCTTGTTTTGAAGATGGGAGCATAGTATACATTCACCTACTTCTGCTAGATAACATGGACAGTACTCACCACCTGCATCTACGCAATCATAATTTTTTATAACCACCATTTTCCCTCCTATCCAATAAAAAAATACCCTTATAAATATAGGGTATTTTCTTTCACTCTGTTTTGTTACAAATTCATACTCATTATTTTTTCTTTAAAGTAATTTGTAATTTTATTTTGTATTTTTTCCACTTCTATGTCTTCTCTACTTATTATATCTGTAGTACCTAATAATTTATCATTTAAGTACACATTAGCTTGCCCTAAACATTGCCTTCTTTTAATTGGAGCTTGTATATTTTCATCAATTTCTATTATAGTTTTAATTAGTTTTTCTTCTCCTTCTTTTAAAGGCACCACAATATTATCCTTATATACTAAATTTGTATATTTTTTTTCTCCATTAGAAATAGTAACCTTTTTAGCTATTTTATCTTTTGCAAAGACTTCGGTTCCATTAAAATTGTCAAATCCAAAATCCAACATTCTAAAACAGTCGTTAAACCAGTTTGGATCATTTAGTACTACTGCAATCAATTGCATATTATCCCTAGTAGCAGAAGTTACTAAACATCTTCCAGCTGCTTTTGTATATCCTGTTTTGACTCCATCTCCACCCTTATATCGACTTAGTGTTTTATTTTTATTATAAAAATATTTATGACCTTCTCTTTCTGCCACCCATAACTTAGTTTTAGTTACTTCTCTAAAAGCATGATTTTTTAAAGCTTCTCGTGTTATTAGAGCTAAATCATAAGCGGTAGTATAATGTTTGTCATGATGGAGACCGTTTGGATTCATAAAGTTAGTATTCTTAGCACCTAGCCTTTTTGCTTCACTATTCATCATATCTACAAATTGATCCACAGATTTTCCAACATGGTGAGCTATGGCTACAGCTGAATCATTTCCTGACCTTAACATTAAACCATATACTAAATCTCTTAATAATATCTTTTCACCATGTTGAAGATAAATTGATGACCCCTCTACCCCAACTGCCTCTGTAGGAACTTTAACATAACTATTCAAGTCTCCATTTTTTATAGCTAAAAGTGCAGTCATTATCTTAGTAGTACTAGCCATAGGCATCTTAGTGTTTATGTTTCTTGCATATAATACTCGTCCTGTAGATCGATCCATTAATATGGCACTACTAGCAGATAGGGGTACTTCTAATCCAAAGGAATTAGTGCCCATTAGCACTAAAAAACACACTGTTAACAGTGCATATTTCTTTAACCTTAAAAATTTTGATATTAAATTTCTATGTCTCATATTTATCACTCCAAAAGGTAATCTTAATATTATTATCTACCCTTGGATATAAAAATATGAGTTTATAAAAGTATTCATCCTGTCCAATTTTTTCTATAGTAGTTGATTATTTATAAATATATTTATAACAACTTCATAATCTTAGGATGGTTATATAGATTTATTTTCATATATAATTTCACAACCAAACTCCTTGGCAATCTTTTCAGCTTCCTTTAAATCTTCTTCACTCCAAACATACCATCCACCTTTTACATTATTGTCTACTAAAATCTCTACTTTATCCTTTTTAAATATCATAACCTTTTTATTTCTAGAGTTCATTTGCTTTATTTGATTTGTTATAGCCTCTTCCACATCCACATCCATAACTTTAAGAGCAATAAATAAACAGGATAATGCATCTTCCAATTCCCTTTTAGCTTTGTTAATATCTCCTTTAATTAAAGCTTTCATAGATTCTGCCACTTCTTCATTTAAGTGACTTATGGCCTTTTTAGGGTCATCAGTAGTATACTTCCTATTTTTCCATATCAAATCAATAGCTTCTTTAATTTCCACTTATATTCCCCCTCATGTACTCTTAGATATAATATATCATATTTAAGGTTTTCATTGAGAAAAAAATATTCTGTAGGGAAATTTCCCTTACAGAATAATGTCATTTTCTTCTTCTTTTTTATCATCTTTTTTTACCATGTCTTGAATTTTGTCTAAAAGTTTAGGCATGAAATTCATAACATTATCCAATATACTAGCATTTTGATCTACTGGCATTAATTTCATCTCATCATTAGAAACTATCATAAAGGCCACAGGTTGTACAGAGACTCCAGCTCCTGAACCACCACCAAATGGAAGTTTATCTTTTTGATCTTTACCTTGTGAATTATCCTCTTCTTCATTATCTTGACTATCTTCTTCCTTATCTTTCTTTTGTTTTTCATATTCTGCTCCTCCTGATACAAATCCAAAGGATACCTTTGATATGGGAATTACAACAGTACCGCTTGGAGTTTCAACAGGATCACCTACTATGGTATTTACATCTATCATTTCCTTTAAACTTTCCATGGTAGTTTGCATTAAAGCTTCAATAGGGTATTGTGCCATTTTTTCACTTCCTTTTTAATTTTATTCTTGCCATAATAATGTAAATAATCCTCACTCTTATATTACATTGTAATAAATTGTCTATACTTATCTTTGTATAGGAGGGAGTAGTTAAAAATATTAAGTTTTTATAGTCTAAATTCCTTTTTATTAATATTTTTATGTTTTCCTTAATTGCAATAATTATTCCTGAAAAAATGGCTGTATATGCCGCATCACCTGTTCCCACTTCCGTTTTCCATATAAAATTGTCTAAACCTGTTTTTTGTACAACATATTTCACCATATAATAAATATTTTCTATTTCCACTTCACTTTTGGTCTTACTCTCTTCTTTCCACCTGTTCTCTATCTCTTCTCTTATGTCTAAACTCTTCTCTATAGTTTTAAATGGTACCTTAATAGTTACATTAAAATCATATCTATTATTTCTAAAGGTTATCATGATTTTTATTGGTATAAACAAAATTATTATTAAACATGTAAATATGATTCCTCCCAATATAAAAAATCTCAAATAACCACCCCCATACAAAGTTATTATTTGAGTATATTTTTTCCATTTTCTTAATAATTACTCTCAATATACAAAAAAAGCACGAAAATAATCTCGTGCTTCTAAGTTCCTAATTCTTCACTTTCTAAAGTTGGTAATGCTTCCAAATTATTTATACCAAAAGATCTTAAAAATTCATCAGTAGTTATATATAGTATGGGCTTACCTGGCTTATCAAGCCTTCCATTTTCACATATTAAATTTCTATCTAACAGGGTGCTTATAGCCTTATCACTCTTTACACCCCTTATTGCCTCTATCTCTGGTCTAGTTATAGGCTGTTTATATGCTATTATTGATACGACCTCTAAAGCAGCCTGAGTGAGTCCTTTATTTTGTGGTGGAGTACATAATTTTTGTATGTATTCATAGTTTTCTTTATTCGTTGATAATTGAAATTTGTTATTTACCTCTATGATTTGTATACCCCTATTTTCCTTTTCATAGGTATTTTTCATATCTATTATGACTTTTCTCACATATGCAGGTGATAGCTCTAAAGTTTTACTTATTAATTTAATATCTAATGGTTCACCCCATACAAATAAAAATGATTCAATTATGGATTTTACTTTTTCCTCCTTCACAACTTACACCTCTTTACTTACTTTTCTCAAATGTATTTTCTCAAATGCTTTATCTTGTTCAACACGTATTACCTTTAATTTTATTAACTCTAATATGGCTAAGAAAGTCACTACTAATTCAGTTCTCGTATAGAAATCGGAAAATAATTCTTCAAACTCCATTTTGACACTTGTTTCTAATTTTTCCCTTATGTATTTAAGTTTATCTTCAATGGTTATTTCTTCTCTTTTTAAAATTTGAATATCTATGTTTATATTTTCTTCTTTTTTCTTTCTTTTTAATATATTTTCAAAGGCCTCTTTCAAAACATACAATTCCAAATCAAGGGGTTCATAAACATCTCTTATTATATATTCATCTATTTGTTCTTGTTCCTTATAAAATGTTTTCTTATATAGATTTTGCCTATCTTTTAAGTTTAAGGCGGCTTCTTTAAACTTTTTATATTCTATAAGTTTTAAAATTAATTCTTGCCTAGGGTCTTCTTCTAAGTCTAGTTCTAATTGAGTTTCTTTCTTATTTGGCAATAGCATTTTTGACTTAATTTCCATTAAAGTTGAAGCCATAACCAAAAATTCGCTAGTTATTTCTAAGTCAAATTTTTTCATTTGATCAATGTATTCAATATATTGCTGAGTTATATTAAAAATAGGTATATCGTATATATCAACTTTAGCCTTTTCTATTAAGTGAAACAATAGGTCAAGGGGTCCTTCAAAAGATTCTAGTTTGAGATTTAGTGCCATAGTCTCACCTCTTAAATTATTTATTAATGAAATTATATACGATACCCATTATACCATATTTTCTACTATCCTGTCCCCATTTCACCCTCATAAAACCCCTATAAGTCAAAGATACTTTTTGACTTATAGGGGTTTTGTAATTAATATTAAATATTTTAATTGTAAAGCCTTTTTATAAAAGACTTTTTTATAATACATTATCACTTAGTCGAGTAAATATATCTAATACATTGGCTTTTTTAACATCTTTTTCTGCTACTAAATCTATCTTTGTTATTTCTTTTCCATTTAAAGATAAGGATATATATCCTACCTTACTACCAGCTTTTAAGGGAGCCTTTATACTTTTTTGTATTACAATTTCCTTATGGACTTCCTTTTCTTGACCTTTTTTTACTATAGTTCCCACATTATCCTTTGCAATAACATTTATATTTTCTACCTTACCTTTATCAACCTTTATTTCTCCCATTACTTGATTTTTCTTAGCCACATTCACCATACTATAGTTCGAGAATCCATAATTTAACATTTTGCTAGCTTCAGCAAATCTAATTTTTGACGTAGGACTACCTAATATTACGGCGATTAAATTGAATCCATTTTTTTTAGCTGAGGCTGATAAACAGTATTTTGCATCAGATGTATAACCTGTTTTTATACCATTGGCCCCTTTATAGAATCTGATTAATTTGTTAGTGTTAGTAAGTTGTAATACAGTCTGTTTCTTGTTAGGTAATCCCACTGTAAGGGTATCCATCCATATGGTTAACCATTTATGTATCTTAGGATGCTTTAACAATTCTTTGGACATTAAAGCAATATCATAGGCTGTTGTATAATGTCCTTCTTCTGGCAATCCATTAGTATTCATAAACTGAGTATTATTCATTCCCAATTCTCTAGCTTTATCATTCATTCTTTTGACAAATACTTCTTCTGACCCAGATATGAACTCAGCCATAGCCACACATCCATCATTTGCAGATGCTACTGCAATGCCTTTCATTAGTTCTTCTACTGTTCTGATCTCTCCTGGTTCCATATATAGCTGACTTCCCCCCATACTAGAGGCGTGTTCACTTATAGTCACCTTATCTGTTAAAGCTATATTTCCTGAATCAATTTCTTCCATAGCAATTAGCATAGTCATTATCTTTGTTACACTAGCTGGAGGCAATTTATCATTAGGATTCTTTTCATAAATGACCTTTCCACTCACCGGATCCATTAAAATAGCAGACCTGGCCTCTACATCAAAGGGATTTGCCCATACTAAACTCATTTGTCCAGTAAATATTAACATAAATAACATTATATAAATGACTATTTTTATTGAATATTTTTTCAAATTTCTCCCTCCTTAAGCATGATTTTAATTTTAGCTTTTCCACCCATTAATATACTTATTCAATAGGTTGTTGAATAATTAAAGTTTTTCTCAAAAGTAACAAGTTATTTTTATTAAAAGAAAAAAATAAGAGATATGAAAAAGATTTTCATCTCTTTCATATCTCTCCATATTACATTTCTTTCACTATAGGATTATATCTTTAAAACTCTCTCCATTTTTAGGCATTTTCGTATCTAATATATCTGCTATAGTCGCTCCTATATCGGCAAAAGATTTTCTAATACCTAGATTAACTCCAGATTTAACATTCTTTCCATATACTAGTATAGGAATATATTCTCTAGTGTGATCTGTTCCCTTATAAGTAGGATCATTTCCATGATCTGCTGTTATTATTAATAGATCATCTTCTTTTAGGCTTTCTAATATTTCTGGCATTCTTTTATCAAATTCTTCCAAAGCTTCCTTGTAACCTTCTACATTTCTTCTATGTCCAAATTTAGCATCAAAATCTACAAGGTTAGTAAAGATAATACCTTTACTATCTCCCTTTAGATATTCTATAGTCTTATCTACCCCATCCATATTGCTCTTAGTATGAGCAGCTTCTGTCACACCTTGTCCATCAAATATGTCCTCTATTTTTCCAACTGCAATTACATCCAATCCTTTTTCCTTTGCAAAATCAAGGACAGTTTTATCAAAGGGCTTTAATGAGTAATCCTTTCTATTGGCAGTTCTCGTAAAATTGCCTACTTCCCCAAGGAATGGTCTAGCTATGACTCTTGCAACTTGATCTTCGCCTCTTAGCATTTCCCTAGCAATTGAACAAATTTTGTAAAGTTCCTCAAGTGAAATTACATCTTCATGGGCTGCCACTTGGAACACACTATCAGCTGAAGTGTATACTATAGGATCTCCTGTTTTAACATGCTCTTCTCCTAGTTCCTTAATTATTTCCGTTCCTGAAGCAACCTTGTTTCCTAATACTTTTCTGCCTATTTTTTCTTCAAATTTTTCTATTATATGTTTTGGGAATCCATCTGGGTATGTTTGAAATGGTTCTTCTATCTTTAAACCAACGATTTCCCAATGTCCAGTGGTAGTATCTTTACCCTTTGAAATTTCATCAGCCTTACCATAGGCTCCCTTTGGATTAGAAACTTTATCTATATTTTCAATTCCATCTATATTACCTAGCCCTAACTCTACTAAATTTGGTAAATTAATTCCGCCGCACTCCTTAGCTATATTTTCAAGAGTATTAACACCCTCATCTCCATAGGATTTTGAATCTGGTAATGCTCCTACTCCTACGCTGTCTAATATTATTATAGTTGTTCTATTAATCACCTTATTGCCTCCTTTGTTTTCTATTACGAATATTATACCCATTAATTTATAAACTAATTGAGTAATGTAAAAATTTTAATTTTCTATGATCCATATTAATAAAGTGAAATTCATTTATATATTTTTTTTAAAATTTATGCCCTAGGGTGGGCCTTTGTATAAACTTCATTAATCTTTTTACTATTTATTAAAGCATATATATTAGTGGTAGATATATCGGAATGACCTAACATTTTTTGTATAGATTTTAGATCTGCCCCATTTTGTAGAAGATGTATTGCAAAGGAATGTCTGAGAACTTGAGGAGTAATGCTTTTTTCGATTTGAGCATTGTGGGCATACTTTTTAATTATCTTCCAAAATCCCTGCCTTGACATGGGATTTCCTTGAACATTTACAAATAAAGCATCTCCATCTTCTTTCACCATATAGTCCCTACAATTTTCCAAGTAATTTTTTAGTGCTTCCAGAGCCATAGAACCCATTGGAATTATTCTTTCTTTATTACCTCTATTGCACTTTAGGTAACTCATACTTAAATTCACATCTTCTAAGTTTAATTCTACCAACTCAGAAACTCTAATTCCCGTTGCATATAGTAGTTCTAACATTGCTTTATCTCTAATTCCCTTTTGGGTATTGGTTTTAGGTTGATCTAATAAAAGCTCTATTTCTTCAATAGTTAGAATTATGGGAAGTTTCTTTTCACCTTTTGGAGCTTCTAAATTCAAAGTGGGATCTTTAGATACATGCCTTTTAGAAAACAAATATTGAAAAAAAGATCTTATAGAAGCTAAATTTCTAGAAATAGTAGAAGTTGCTCTTCCAACTTTCTTTAAATGAATCATATAAGTTATTATATTTGTCTTTGTCACATCATCTATATTCTCTATTTTCATAGTGTTTAAAAAAACCATAAATTGGTATATATCTCTTTTATATGAATCTAAAGTGTTTTTGGATAATTCTCTTTCATTAGTTATGTAATCTATAAAATTCTCAACATACTCATTCATAAACTTGTCCCCTTTTATCTTATATGTATTTTCCTATATATTTATTTTATTAAATATTTATCTATTTCACAAAATTTTTTTATAAATAAGCTTTATTTTTATTCTAGGGACTATATATATAAGTAATACTCCAATGGAATCTAATATAAATTAAAGTTGGTGCAATTAAAATTATAAAAATTTTAATTCATAATGTAAAGTGCATTTTTAAATTTATATTAAAAAATCTATATTATGTAATTTGTCAAAAGTCCCATTAGTACAGGAGACACATATGCTTCAATAATGCATCCAAATAAAGTTACAAAAAATATAAAACACACTAAGCTACTATAAGCTATTATTTTCTTAATTGGCGAGTATTTATTATGGTTATATTTGAGAAATTTATTCTGAACAAAAGTTTTTCCAAATGAAATGCCTAAAACAGCCACAATTATAATAGATGGAATTATTATTAAATTTTGCGGTAAAAGTGATACTGCTGAAAAAACAATTCCCTTAAGGCCTAATTCACTTATTATAAAACTTATGGTAAAACCAACTACCAATCCTCTTATTAAGACTAATATTAATATAAAAGGAATCCCTATAATAGTTATGCCTAAAAACCACATTAATATTATAGTCTGAAAATTGTTCATTATGGATTGCTTTAAAACCATGCTGCTTTCTATCTTGTTATTGTCTAATACATAGAAAAAGTTTTTCATGTAATTCATTAACTCTTGCCTTTGCACATCTCCCAAGGCTTTTACTGTAAATGCACCACCTGATACACCAACTATAAAAAATAATATGACTAAAAAATAGGTTCCTGTATTTGTTTCTATGTGAGAATATATTAAATTTTTAAAGTTTCTAACCATACATAATGCCCCCTTTCTATATTACCTTATAGAATATTATGCAAAAGGGGACATCTTTATGACTTGTCTAATTTTTTTCATATTTTTAATTTTTCTTGCATATTATAAAAGTATAAAGGGAAGGAGCTGTTACATGTGCATAAAATAATATGTAATAATAAAATTTTTTTAGTAGGAAAAGTTAAAGAACTCCTAGAAGCTTTAGAAATCGTATCACAAGATTTTTCTACAGTAAAAGATCTTATTGATTCTGAATTAAATCAATAGCCATTTGAGATGATAATGCTGCTGTTATAAAATATTCTCTATCTTCCATATAATTTCTCCCCATACTTCTCATATTAAATGGACAAGCATTAAGAACTTCATCTATATAATTCACATTATAATATTTTATTTCATGTTTTTTATCTATATTATTTTCTATAAGTTGATTTAATAAAACACTGTCATTATCATTGTTAAATTTGGGAATTGGTATATATGCTTTAGTTTTGCAAATTTCCTTTAAAACCGTAATAGAATGGTGACTAATTCCAATATGTCTCTGTCTTTTATCTGCAAAGCTAATTCTTGGTATGGCAATAGGTATTCCTCCTAGTGTATTTACTGCATCAATTATTTGACCTTGTTCTACACCTGTAAACCCATACCTAGTTCCCGTACCAGTTATTCCTGGCCCCATTGTAACTATTATTAAATCTGCTTTTTCTATTTCCTTTGCTGCAATTAACCCATTATATATATTTACACATTCTAAATCCCCACCAAAGGAATTTCCAACAGTGATTGTCTTTTCAATTATTTTTTTATTCTTCAAATTATTTACAGCTTTACTTAAACTAATAGGTAATGCTGCTCCATCAGTCATTATATATACTATTTTCAATTCCTTATCTAAGTGTCTTGCCATAAAGCTAACTGGCACTAACATACTATGTAGTGTTCCTATTATTACAGGTATGTTATTTAGAGATTTAAATTCATTGAATAGACCATGATATTTACTATCCTGTTCTTCTGCTGCAAAGACTTTTAATTGATAAGGAGTATATCTAAGTTTCATAATATGACCTCCAGAACTTAGACCCTTCTCAGCATCTTCTAAATTGCATATTACAAAGTGATTTCCACCCGTACCTAAACTTAGCTCTACAGCTGTAGTATTTAATAATACCCTATCTCCAACAGATACTTTTCCAGTTAGTTTTTTATATAATATGGCCTTATAATCCTCATTATTTACTTTTACTAATAGTTCACTTATTTCTTCTCTCTCATTAATGATTTTTTCTACTGTACCTATTTTTATACTCATCATTTTTATTGCACCGCCCTATCTTCCAAGGTCATCTATATACTTTAATATACTTACTTTTTCTATTGTTTTAGTGATGGAGTATTTTTCTGCGTATAAATGGATTAAAATCAAAAAGACTAGTGCAATGATTCTAATTTCCATAGGTGTATTGTACACCCATAGTATCCCTAAACTTACTCCCATTAAATTTGACCCCACATCTCCTAACATGGATTTCGCCTTTAAATCATATTTAATATATGCTAATATGCCACCATATAAAGTATATATGTAATTTTTAATCATATAATTTATGGGATATACAAAAACTATTAAACTACATACTAAAAACCCTTTTATAGCTCTCCCTGGTCTTAAATCCAATAAATTTATGAAGTTTGTAAAAAGTGCTATTACTAAAGTATTAACTATTACATCAATATACTCTTTACTAATTAGCAAACTCATGGCGAAGGCCACTGCCCCACCTATTACAGCCTTTAGACCACCTGTAGATAATTTTCCTTTTAATATATACAATAAGTGGCCTTTAAGACCTGTTATATTCCTATTTCCTAATAAATCATCACATAATCCTAAAAATGCCATAGTAATGGTGCCTATTAAAAAAATGCTTAATGGAATAATTTCTATTTCCTTTTCTAATAAAATAATTAAAATAGAATTTACAATAATAAGAGGGACGAAAAATATTCCACTACTTACAGGAATTTTTTCTTTTTTATAATTTTCCCTCGTTGCTTCTCCCGTCTCTAACAAGAAAAGTATCTTACTTATACTGAATCTCGTTATAATGTATGCTCCTATAAAATATACTATATAGTTTAGCATTTTCTATCGCCTCGCCTTTTTCCTAGAACATATAATATGTGTAAAAATTGCTTTCCCCTATGGATGAAACCTCTCAAATCCCTTCCTGTTTCCCTATGACTCATATTTACAGGAATCTCCTTTATCCTATATCCTTTATTTAATATATCTATAGTCATTCCAACTTCTACACCATACCCAAATTCCATTTTACCTAAATCCTTTAGAACTTCCCTTTTAAAGGCCCTTTGGCCGGATAGTGCTGAATAAATTTCTTGACCTGTATAAAATTTCACGCCTTCTTTAGCTAATTTTTTAACAAGGCCCACTCCACCCTTTTTCTTAGGAGAAGGAAATTTTCCAATTGTGCAATCTGCCTCATTTTCCACTAAAGGCTTTATCAATTTGTCTAATTCTATAGATGTATGACCTATATCCCCATCTAAAAAACATATTATTTTACTATTATCCATAACTTTTTCCAAACCATAATTCATGGCATAGCCTTTTCCGGAATTTTTTTCTAATCTATATAGTAGTATTGGTTCATTTTTTAAAAGAGAGGCAGTATTATCTGTCGAACCATCATCGATAACTACTATTTGGTCAATATATATGCTGTTTTTTAAACTATCTATAGTTGATTTAATTCGTTTTTCTTCATTATAAGCTGGAATTAATACTGTAATATGTTCTTTCACTTGTATCATCTCCTATTCCTTAAACCACTGAGGAGCTACTTTATCAGCTGTTTTCTTTTGTCCGTAGTTTCCACTTTCCCCCGTTAGAAGCATTACTAAAGATATTTTTCCCATAGTTGTATCTATATTATCTACTGTGGACAATCCTAGCTTCTTATATTCTTTAATTTTAGATATATCGCTATTACTTTTTTCAACAGCTACTATTTCCATATTATTATCCTTACAAAAACTAATTATAGGCTTCTCTATACTTTCAAATACAGCTAAGCTCTCATTATCTTCACCTGCTAAAATTATATAATCAAAATCCATATTAGTCTGACCATTTAATTGAATTATTTCATCTTCTATAGATTTTTTTATAATATCCTCATTCTTTTCTGTAAGTATACTATTTAACAATTGATTAATATTTAGTTTTTCTGTATTTTCTCCTTCTACCTCTTCACTTTGGTCATTTTCAAGGGTAAAGAATTTATCCTTTATTATTAACTTAGAAATATTTTCAACTCCACTTTGTTGTAGTGTATCATCTATTTCTGAATAGGATATATGTTCACTAGTTTCAATTATCATAACTTTATAATCTTTCAATCTACCCTTTACTAAATTAGGGAAAATAGTATTTAAGAATTTCACGTTGTTTTCATTCTCATTGTTTAATTGTGCAATACTTTCTTGTAATTCGTCTTGTTTAATCTTAAATTCATCAAACCTATCTTCTACCTGTTTTAATATATCCGCCTGTTGCTTTACTATTAAATCCTGACCATCTAGCATTATTCCTATGAATATACCAATTCCAATTGCTAGAAATATTGCAACTATAGTTATAACATAATATTTCACATTTATTACCATTTTTATCCTCCTTTATATTGGAAAAGCAAATTTAAGCTTCATTAGTAGTAATTTTAATAACTGTCTTCCTGGAGGTGAAAATGCACCCACTATAAATATAGGAATTATGGCACCTATAATTACGCCTACTAAATGCTTTAATCTTATACTTTCTCTATATAATTTACTTACACCTTTAGCATCTATTAATTTTGATCCTACCTTTAATCTAACTAAAAAAGTACTTGCCATACCCTTTCTTCCCTTTTCTAAAAAATCTACCATATTGGAATGAGTACCTACGGCTACTATTAATTCTGTGTCATAGTGAAAGGCTAATAACATAGCTAAATCTTCACTAGTTCCTGGCGCTGGAAAAGTAATTGCATTTAAACCAAGTTCATTTATTCTTTTTAGACCCGGTGCCCTTCCATTAGGATATGCATGAACTACTAATTCTTCACAAAGTCTTAAACATTCATCAGAAATACTGTCCATATCTCCAACTATCATATGGGGTGTATATCCGAACTCCATTAGAGCATCCCCACCACCGTCTACTCCTATTAATACTGGGTTAAACTCATCTATATAAGTTCTGATTGCCTTTAGATCTTCTTTATAATTTTGACCTCTTACAACTACCAGAGTATGTCTATTTTTAAACTTAGTTTTAACCTTGGGAATCTCTAGATTCTCAAGAAATAAGTCTTTTTCCTTTTGAGCATACTCTAAAGTGTTTTCAACAAATTTATTGAGCTCTTTTTCAAAATTCTTACTAGTCTCTTTTAATTTTTTTGCAATTACATCTTCTGTTAATAATTCCCCTTGTCCTATATATGTATCTCCAATATATATATTTCCATCTCTTATTTCTATAATGTCATTTTCTGATATTCTATCAAAGGCATCTTGTCCTATATTATCTAATATGGGAATTCCTGCTTTATTTATAACCTCGGGTCCTAAATTTTCATATCTTCCACTGATACTCTTGGCTCCATTTATTATTAAAACAGGTTTACAATTAACTAGTGAATTTGCAGCAACTTCATCTATATCCTCATGATTTATTACAGCGATTTCTCCCGGTTCTAATCTATTCACTAAATTCTTTGTCTTCCTGTCAACTCGTCCAGTTGATTTTATTAACATATATTTCCTCCAATAGTTTTTTTATTAGTATTTCTCTATTTTAATTATTCATACAATACGAATATTAATTATATCATAAAAAGAATCTATAGTAACATTTAATGTGAATGTTTCATTATTCGAAATTATTTATAATTTGAAAGAAGTTTATTAAATATTTTGAAGTTATGTTCTTATTGATTTCCTACTCGGAATATAATTTGTAATTAATTATACAAAAGAAAAAACCTACATATGTAGGTTTTTATTTTTCCTTTTTTTCTGATGATTTCTCTTTTGATGCTACTTCTTTTTTTGCAACAGGTACATCTTTTAAAGGTAAATTATGTTTTTCTCTTATTTTATTTTCCACATCCACTGCAAAATCTGGATTTTCTTCTAAGAACTTTTTCACATTTTCCCTTCCTTGACCTAGCTTTTTATCATTATAGCTATACCAAGATCCAGATTTCTTAATTATGTCACATTTTACAGCACAGTCTAATATATTTCCTTCTGCAGAAATACCTTTTCCATACATTATGTCAAATTCTGCAATTCTAAAGGGAGGTGCCACTTTATTTTTAACAACCTTTACTTTAGTTCTGTTTCCTAAAATACTATCTCCTTGCTTTATTGCTTCAACTCTTCTTACATCTAATCTTAAAGAAGAATAGAACTTAAGTGCTCTACCTCCACTAGTAGTTTCAGGATTACCAAACATTACTCCTACCTTTTCTCTTAACTGATTAATAAATATAGTTGAAGTCTTAGATTTATTAATTATACCAGCCAATTTTCTTAAAGCTTGAGACATTAATCTAGCTTGTAATCCCACATGAGAATCTCCCATTTCACCTTGAATCTCAGCTTTTGGTACTAGTGCAGCTACTGAATCTATTACAATTATATCTACAGCACCACTTCTTACTAAAGCTTCACATATTTCTAATGCTTGCTCTCCCGTATCTGGTTGTGAAACTACAAGTTCATCTATATTAACCCCTAAGTTTCCTGCATATACAGGGTCTAGTGCATGCTCCGCATCTATGAAGGCTGCAACTCCACCCTTTTTTTGTGCCTCTGCAATTGCATGTAAAGCTACTGTAGTTTTTCCAGATGATTCTGGTCCATATATTTCAATAATTCTTCCCTTTGGCATTCCACCAATACCTATTGCTATATCTAAATCTAATGATCCCGTTGAAATTGATTCAACGTTCATTCTCATACTTTCTTCTCCTAATTTCATAATAGAACCTTTACCAAATTGCTTTTCAATTTGGCCCATGGCCATTTCTAATGCTCTCTTTTTTTGCTCCATAATTAGTCAGAATAAATTCTGACTTTCACCACCTTTCTTTCACCGAACAGATGTTCTGATTAAATTATAATTTATTATTACCCTAAAGTCAATAAAAATATTACAATATTTTATCCTGCTTACAATACTTCTTTAATCATGTTTAGTCCACTCAGCATAGTATAGATTCTTATTTTATTCCTATCTCCAGTAAAGTAAAAACGTCTTGTTACCATGATTTTTCCATATAAAAGTGATATGTACACTAATCCAACAGGTTTTTCATCAGTTCCTCCATCAGGCCCTGCTATACCAGTTACTGACAAACATATATCACTTTTTGTTTTTCTTTTCAAACCAATTACCATACTTTCAGCCGTTTGACGGCTAACAGCTCCAAATTCTTTTAGTATATGTTTCTTAACACCTAATTCTTCTTCCTTAGCCCTATTTGAGTAGGTTACTAAACTTCTATCAAAATAATTTGATACGCCTGGTATATCTGTAAATTTTGATCCTATCATTCCACCAGTACATGATTCTGCTAAAGATAGGGTTAGAGACTTTTCCTTAAGTTTCTTTACTACCACATCTATCAATTCTTCATTGTCCGTACTATATATGTATTTACCCACTTTTTCATATATATTTTTTATCATATTATCTACTAAATATTTAGCTTCCTCTTCATCCTTACTGCTTGATGTAATCCTTATACTTACTTCTCCTTCTTTAGCATAAGTGGCTATGGTAGGATTTTTTTGCTTTCTAATTAGATCCATTATATTTTCCTCTAATGAAGACTCACCTATTCCAAATAATCTAATAGTTTTTGAGTGGATATAATTTTTCTCTTTGTCCATTATATATTTTATTACCTGATCATTAAACATATTTTTCATTTCTCTAGGTGGCCCTGGTAGACATATAATTATCTTTTCTTTTTCCTCTAAAATAAATCCTGGAGCAGTACCATAATTATTTTCAAGAATTATGGAATCCTTAGGCATGTAAGCTTGTCTTATATTGTTCGGAGACATGGCCTTTTTTCTTCTTTTAAAATAACCTTTTATTCTTTCATATGAGTATTCATCTTTTATCATTTCCCTGTTAAATATCTTACTAATAATGTCCTTAGTCAAATCATCTTGGGTAGGACCTAACCCTCCTGTGGTTATGATCATATCTACATTTTTGAAAGTTTCTTTTATTAATGCCTCAAGTCTCTTAGGATTGTCACCAACCGTATGATGATAATATACCCCTATTCCTAAATTGTTCAGTTCCTCTGATAGATATTTGCTATTAGTGTTTAATATTTGTCCCATTAGCAGTTCTGTCCCAATACTTAAAATTGCACATTTCATAATATCCCTCCTAATCCAACATACTTTAGTATATTATATTAAGTAACTAAAAAAGGCATACTTCGTATGCTTGGCTAGGAAACCCTATGGTTTCCTTCGACGATTGCTCCCGTAATCTGATCACTTTCCTTTGAAGCGGGCAGGGGATGTTCCCCCACGTTCCCTTATTTTTTGCTTATCCACAGTTTTGGAAATTTATAATTTCCTAGTAAGCAAAAAAAGCAGCATAGCTGCTTTTTATCCTTGTTTAAGTATATGTCTATTTAAGTATATATAGTCAACTCCTGATATAATAGTTAAAATAACTGCCACCCATAGAGCAATGGTACTAAATGGAAATCCTATTAAACTAAAAGGATAATTGTCAAGTAATATGGCTATTATAGCAACTATTTGAGATACGGTCTTTAACTTCCCATAAATACTTGCAGCTATGACAATTCCTTCTGATGCAGCAACTGCCCTTAAAATGCTTATGGCATACTCTCTTGAAATAATTATAACAACAATCCAAGCTGGAAGTTGATTCATTTGTACTAAACAAACTAAAGCCGCAGTAACTAATAACTTATCTGCAAGTGGATCCATGAATTTGCCAAACTTAGTAACTTGATTTCTACTTCTAGCAATATATCCATCTAAAGTATCTGTTATGGCCGCTGCTGTAAATACAAATGCTGCTATATATACACCATAAGGAATTTCATTCAATAGAAATATCATAAATACTGGCACTAAAAATATTCTTACAATCGTCAGCTTGTTAGCAAGATTCATCAAGCATCTCCCCTATTAAATCATATTCAAAAGCGTCTGTTATCTCTGTTTTTACCATTTGGCCTTCCTTTAAGTCCACCTCAGAGTTAACATATACTATTCCATCTACCTCAGGAATATCATACATGCTTCTTCCAGCATATACATTTTCTGCTTCTTTTTCTTCTATAAGTATATCATAAATTTTGCCTATTTTATCATTATTTTTCTCAAATGATATATTTTTTTGTATGTCCATTATCTCCTCTTGTCTAGATATCTTTACATGTTCTTCTACTTGATTTGGAAGCTTTGCCGCCGGTGTTCCCTCTTCTTGAGAATAAGCAAATACTCCTAGTCTATCAAATCTCATTCTTTTAACAAAATCCTTTAACTCTAAAAAGTCTTCTTCTGTTTCTCCAGGAAATCCTACTATTAAAGTAGTTCTTATACTAATATCTTCTACCTTTTCTCTCAATTTGTTTATTACAGTTTCTATATGTTCTTTACTAGTTTTTCTATTCATTAATTTTAGTACCTTATCGCTACAATGCTGTATTGGCATATCTATATATCTACATACTTTCTCATTTCTAGCTATGGATTCTATAAGCTTATCATCTATTTTATCTGGATAACAATACAATATTCTAATCCATTTAATACCCTCAATTTCATTTAATTCATCTAGTAAGTCTCCTATTTTAATTTCTCCATATAAATCTATTCCATAGTTTGAAGTGTCTTGTGCTATTATGATTAATTCTTTAACACCTTGTGATGCTAATGATTTTGCTTCTTGTATAATATCCTTCATATCTCTGCTTCTGTATTCTCCTCTTAACTTTGGAATAATACAATAAGTACATAAATTGTTACAACCTTCAGCGATTTTTAAATATGCACTATAAGAAGGTGATGTTAATATTCTTGGCATATTTTCATCAAATACCACATTTATATCCCCATACTTACTAGTTCTTTCTCCCTTTAATGTATTATTCACAATCTCAACAATTTGTGGAAAGTTTCCAGTTCCCACAATTCCGTCTACTTCTGGTAATTCTTTTAATAACTCATCGTTGTATCTTTCTCCCAAGCACCCTGCTACTATTAGTAATTTACAATTTCCATCTTCTTTATATTTAGCTAAAGAAAGTATAGTATCTATAGACTCTTGTTTTGCATCATTTATAAAACCACAAGTGTTTACTATTATAATGTCTGCCATATGTTCTTCCATTTCCAATTCAAACCCATGCTCCCTCAAAAGTCCCATCATAACTTCTGAATCAACTTGATTTTTAGCACATCCTAATGTTTCAATGTATACCCTTAATTTCATTGTTAATTTCTCCCTTCACTAGTTACATCTTCTACAAATTTTATTATTTCATCTACTGCTTTGTCCATGGATAAGTAATTTATCTCACAGTCATATTCTCTAAACTTATCAATGGAATACTTATAAAGTGGATCATAATAATTTTTAATTAAATATTCTATAACATAGTCATATTCTTTTTCATCTAATTTTTCAATCAACATATTAACTTTATTATTTCCCAGTCTTTTTCTTAAATGTTCTATTGCATTTTTCAGCTTTTGTTCATTATCTTCTATTCCATTAATATAATCTTTTTTTATATTGGCAATTCTATTTTCCATATTAGTTCCTACTAATATATGTTTATCACTTATTATTTTTTCAAATATGTTATTAAGTATTATTACATTTCCTATCCTTTTACTTTCACTTTCCACATATACATTCTTATCATTCAATACCCTTAAAGTGTGAAAAATTCCAGCATCAAAGTTTTTTTGAGTAGGTAATTTTTCATTATACATTATATTTCCAAAAACTGACCCACTATTATTAGCCAATTTTTCTAAATCTAATACACTTTTACCTCGTTCATGTAATTCTTCTAATATGTGAGTTTTTCCCACGCCTGTTAATCCATGTATCATTATGAAATTATAGTCGTAAATTTTTTTTTCTAAAAAGTTCACAACATAATTTCTATAATTTTTGTATCCACCTGTTAATTGAAGTACATTTTTAATCCCCATCATTTGCACAAAGGAACATACACTTTTACTTCTCATTCCACCCCTATAGCAAAAGAAAATTATCTTCTCATATTTTTTAGAGTAATCTTTTATATTCTCATATATGGAAACTAACTTTTTAGATGCATACTCAACTCCCATTGACATAGCTTTTTCTGTACACTCTTTTTTATATATGGTTCCTACTATGGCCCTCTCCTCATTATCTAATATTGGAATATTAATGGCATTTGGAATAGTACCATCTTCATATTCAATGGGAGATCTTACATCTATAAGTAGAATGTCTTTCATTTCAAGTACATCTTTAATATTAATTGTTTTTACCATTTAAATCCCTTCTTCTGCTTGTATAGTTTCTAGTTCTTCTTTTGTCATTAAAACTTTCCTTGGCTTACTACCCTCGTGTGGTCCTACTATATTTCTTTCTTCTAATTCATCTATAAGCCTAGCTGCTCTATTATACCCAATTCTAAACCTTCTTTGAAGCATAGATATGGATGCCTGTCCTGAATTTACAACTAAGTCAATGGCTTCCTTTAAAACTGGATCTACTTCCTTGTTTAATTCCATGCTAGCTTGCTCAAAATTATCTATAATATCTTCTTCGTAATTATTTTCCTCTGATTGATTTTTTACAAAACCAACCACTTTTTCAACCTCAGAGTCAGATATAAATGCCCCTTGAACTCGTATTGGCTTGGCTGATCCAACAGGATAAAATAGCATATCTCCCTTTCCTAATAATTTTTCAGCTCCGCCCATATCTAATATGGTTCTAGAGTCTGCTTGAGAAGATACAGAAAAAGCTATTCTAGATGGTATATTAGCCTTAATTACCCCTGTAATTACATCTACAGATGGCCTTTGAGTAGCCACAATTAAATGGATACCCGCAGCCCTAGCCATTTGAGCTAACCTACATATGCTATCTTCCACCTGTGAAGGAGATACCATCATTAAATCTGCCAATTCATCTATTATTATTACAATTTGTGGGAAAGTTTCACCTTCTAGCTCTTTCATTTTTTTGTTATATCCGCCTATATCACGTACATTATTTTCTGCAAAGGACTTATATCTTCTAGTCATTTCTGACACAGCCCAATTTAATGCACTTGATGCCTTATTAGGATCTGTAACTACTGGTATTAGTAAATGTGGAATTCCATTATAGGTACTAAGTTCTACTACCTTTGGATCTATTAAAAGAACCTTTACCTCATTAGGTTTTGCCTTATATAAAATACTATTTATTATTGCATTTACGCATACACTCTTACCTGATCCGGTAGCTCCAGCAATTAACATATGTGGCATTTTTGACAAATCCGTTACAATAGTATTTCCCGCTATGTCCTTTCCTAACACAAAACTAACTTTTGATGGGCTACTTAAAAATTGTTCACTCTCTATAACTTCTCTTATAGTAACCATTGACACCTCATCATTTGGAACTTCTATACCTACAGCTGCCTTTCCTGGTATAGGAGCTTCAATTCGAATGTTAGAAGCAGCTAAATTGAGGGCAATATCATCTGAAAGATTCACTATTTTACTTACTTTCACCCCTGGACTTGGTTGAATCTCATATCTAGTTATACTTGGACCTTTGCTAACTTGAACAACTTTTGCTTCAACACCAAAATTATCTAGGGTTTGTTCTAATATGCTGGCTTTTCCTAAAATTTCCTTTTTATCATTTTGGTTATTTTTCGTAAGCTTTTTTTCTAATAGATCTATAGGTGGAATAATATATTCTTTTTCTTCATTTTTATCTGTATCTATTTTTATTTCTATTTCTTCATTTTTCACAGGTGCTTTAGTTTCTTTGCCCATATTAGTTTCTTTAATCTTATTAGTTTCTTTACTTATATTAGTTTCTATTGGTTTTTCTTCTTCAAATTCTTTAGTAAAATCCAGGATTTTTATCTTTTCATTCATGGATTTTTCTTCAATAATGCCTTCAACTTTAGGTTCTCTTATTTTACTTTCTCTTACTTTCTTTTCTCTTTTCTTCTTTGGTTTATCTGTCACCATGACAAAAGAAACTATTACATTTTTAAGTACTATGGCCCCTTCCTCTAAAATTTCTTTTAGAAATTCAAATATTTCTATTAAAGAAAGATTTAATAAGGATATTAAAGAAAGTATTATTACGGATATTACTAGAAAATAACTACCATTAACTCCTAGTAATTTTATACTATTATATCCTATAAAATTGCCAATTAATCCTCCACCAATACCATTAGTTCCTTGTATGTACATATTCTTTATATTACTTATGTCAAAAAATTTTTCTGGAATATGTTCTCTACTGTATAAAGTAAACAAGATTAAATAACATATGTACATAATTACTACAGAATATTTAACTTTATGATTTAAAAATTCTTTCTTCTTAAATAAGGATAGTATTCCAAATGATATTATCACTACAGGTAACACATAGGATGTTGTAGAAAATAAACCCATTAAATTTACTTTTATTAAATTGCCAATTTGTCCCACAGAGTTATAAGTTAAGCTTATATATATAAAGATTCCTATAAAAACTATTAATATAGACTTAAATTCTGTATTTTCTTTTTTTGCTGTTCTCCTTTTCTTTGCCATAAGTTCTCTCCTTAATATGTAGTGAAAAAAGTCTTTTTTTTAATATAAAAATTATAATTGAATATAATTTTCCATGAATTACAAAAAAGTCTTCCAGGAAAAACATTTCTGTAGACTTTCATAAAATCTATACACAATCTTAAAAAGTTTATAATTCCCTATAGATTATAAAAAAGCACAGAATTAACTGTGCCAGAAACTATATAATAAAACACCTATTCCTACAGTCCATGTATAATATGAAAAGTAATATAATTTCTTCTCCTTTACGAACCTAATCATAGATTTTATAGCTATAAATCCAAATATAGCTGCAGATACAATTCCAACTAAGGTTACATTTCCAGAAACATTCATATTTCCTGTTTCCAACACATCCTTCACTTCCAGTAAAGTAGCACCTATTACAGCTGGCAATGATATTAAAAACGAAAATTTCACAGTAAGTTCTTTATTTAATCCCATTAGTAAACTTCCAACGATAGTAGATCCAGATCTAGATACACCTGGTGTAATGGCAAAAGCCTGAAAAAAACCTACAACAAGGGCATCTTTACTATTCATTTTTTGAATATCTTTTTTACCATTGTTATATTTTTCAGCTATCCACAAAAGGGTACCTGTTATAACCAAGGATATCCCTATAGCCTTAGTCATACTAAATAAACTTTCAAAGAAATCCTTCAGAGAAAGTCCTATTATAGCTGTAGGTATGGATGCCAAAATTATGAAAAATCCCAATCGCCTGTAAGGATTATGTAGTTTTAAGCCCTTTCCAGTTAGTATATCTTTAATAGTTCTAAAAAATTCTACTACCAACATAGTTACATCCTTATAATATACACCTATTATAGAAATTAGGGTTCCAAAGTGTAACATGGTAGTAATAAATAAAACTTGGTTTTCTGGAATTTTTAGTATCATTTGTGTAAGAGCCAAGTGACCTGAACTGCTTACAGGTAAAAACTCAGTTAACCCTTGAACCATCCCCAATATTATGGCTTTTAAAATAGTCAACAAAGCCACCCCCTTAAAAAACTATAAATTTTAACAAATTTATTTTTGACAAAATTTAAAGTGTTAATATTCGTCTATTAACACTTTAACATTCATATTATAACATAAGAAAAAATATTATTCTACTCTGGAAAATTGAGACTTATGAATAGTTATTCTTCTTTTTCTGCTTCTTTTCCTGCTTCTTTTTCTGTTTCTTTTTCATTTATCATACCCTGTAATTTCCCCATGGCATGACTTAATCCTCCCACACTGTTTATAAGACCCACATCTACTGCTTCTTTTCCTATTAAAATAGTTCCAACGTCATTGGCAATTTCGTCAGTTTCGCTCATTAATCCATTTAACTTTTCCTTTGATATAGTAGATGTTCTAAGAATAAAATTTATTATTCTATCTTGCATCTTTTTAAAATACTGAAAAGTCTGAGGTGCACCTATGACTAATCCATTGGTTCTTATGGGATGAACAGTCATAGTAGCTGTTTGAGCTATATATGAATAATCACTTGCTGTAGCAAGGGGAACTCCTATACTATGACCTCCTCCTAGTACTAGTGAAACAGTAGGTTTTGATATACTAGATATCATCTCTGCTATGGCAAGTCCTGCTTCCACATCTCCTCCTACCGTATTTAAAATGGTGAGCATACCTTTTATGTTAGGATTTTCCTCTACTGCAATCAATTGAGGTATTATATGTTCATACTTTGTAGCTTTAGTTTGAGGTGAAGATACTGCATGACCTTCTATATGTCCTATTATGGTTAGACAATGAATATTACTTTGAAGACTTGGAATGTTACTTACGCCCATTTCTTTTATATTTTCAAGTTTTTCGTTGGTTTTGTTTGAATCTTTTTTTTCCATCGACATTATCCCCTTCTGCAATCAATTTAATTAATCTTAAATTATTTTTTCCAATATAAAAGTCTTTTATTAAAAATAAAAGACTTTTATAAAATAAATATAATAAAATAATTGACCACTATTTTATTTGTCTAAATTAAATTCTGCATGAAGAGCGTTTACTGCCTTTTCTATATGTTCTTCCTTTATAAGACAAGATATTGTTGTATAAGAATCGGAACTTTGTAAAATGTTAATTCCAGAATGAGAAAGTGCCCTCACTATCTTTCCCATAACTCCAGGAATACCTCTTATTTTATGGCCAATAGCAGTTACCTTACTACAATTCTTAATAATACTATACTTAAATTTATTTTCTTCCAATATATTTTTAACCTTATTCAAATCCTTATTATCTACAGTAAACACTTTCTTATCCGTAAAAAAGTTAATCAAATCAATACTCACTTGAAACTTTGTTAAGTTATTCATAAGTATATCGTTATCTTCCATGTTATCATCGAAAAATACGCTTATTTGAGAAATATTACTTTTATGTGCTATTGCCCTGATCATGTTTTCCTCCTCTAAGGATTTTCTAGCTTTTCTTAAATAATGATTTTTTTGTATTATTATAGTGCCTTTACTATCACTTAATGTGTTTTTTACTTTCATGGGAATATTAGATCTTTTGGCTACAGCCACAGCTCTTGGGTGAACCACCTTAGCTCCCTCATCAGCCATTTGGTATATTTCTTCATAATCAATTTCTTCTATTACTTTTGCCTTTTTTACAACTCTAGGATCTGCCGTCATTACACCATCCACATCTGTGTATATTTCAACACACTCTGCATGTAAAGCTTCTCCTAAAATAGCTGCTGTAGTATCACTTCCTCCTCTTCCTAGAGTTGTAATCTCTCCAGCTTCAGTAACTCCTTGAAACCCTGCTACTACAGGTATTATCCCTTTGTTAAGTAAATCCATTAAATATTTATTATCAACTTTTAAAACATCTGCATCTCCAAAATGATTATCAGTTATTATTCCTGCTTGAAATCCTGTTACAGCTTGAGATTTGTATCCCATTGACTTTATGGTATTAGAAAGTATTACAGATGATATAATTTCACCAACAGACATTATTATATCTAGATCTCTAGCATTATCACCATCATATACGGAAGTAGCCATATTGACTAAAGTGTCTGTAGCATAGTTATCGCCTCGTCTCCCAATAGCTGATACTACTACAATTGGACTTTTTCCTGCCTCTTTAGTTGCTACTACCTTTGATGCTACTTTTTTTCTTAATTCTTCTGTAGCTACAGATGTTCCACCAAATTTTTGTACGATTATGTCCATACTTTTCCCCCTAACTCTCTATACATATATTAGCATGAAAACAACATATAGTCTAATATACATTAATGTAGCAGTTGACAAAATTTCAAAAGATTTTTGCCTTTGCCAACACACTTCATTCTAATATAACACTCTAATATAATAATATGTATGTATATTGGCTTTTGGGAATCTTATATGTAATAAGGTCTTATATAAAAAAAAAGATTGGTAATAAATTATACCAATCTTTTAAAACTCCTCTAATTCCACAATAATCATATCATTTCCTATCTTCTTTACACAATCCCACGGAACCTCTAAAAAATTCCTGTCATAAAAAAGTGAAAACTGACTCTTATAGTCTGGAACTAGTATACCCTTTATTCTTCCTGTTTTCTCGTTAATAAGAAGATCACATTCTCCTAGCATGCCCAGTCTAGCTCCATCTGTTAAGTTTACTATTTCTTTACCCCCAAGTTCACTTAACCTCATCCCCATTCCTCCTGTTTGCCTATTTTTTCTTAAAAAACTTTGTTATATATAAATAAACTACTTCATAACTCAATAAACTCTACATACCTATGAAATGAAATAGATCCACATAAGTATATTTTAGAAGTACTTTATTTCTCTATAATAACACCCTCATTTAATTATATTAAGCATATACCTTTTATATTCCTGTATGTCCAAATCCACCTTCTCCACGTGAAGTATCATCTAAAGTTTCAACTTCCTCCCAGTTTATCTTTTCATATCTACATATTACTAATTGAGCTATTCTATCACCATTTTTGATTACAAAATCCTCTTCTCCCCAATTGATCAAAGGAACTTTTATTTCTCCCCTATAATCACTATCTATAGTTCCAATTCCGTTAATTACACCTATACCATATTTAATGGCAAGTCCACTTCTAGCTCTAACTTGGGCCTCTGTTCCTTGTGGTAATTGTATGTGGATTCCTGTGCCTATTAAGCTCCTTTTTCCTGGTTTTATTATTATATCTTCTTTTATGTGTGCTCTCAAATCCATTCCAGCAGATCCATTAGTTTCATACTTAGGCATTTGTGCTCCTTCTTTAGTCACTATTTTAACTCTTGTCATTATTCATTCCTCCCATGTGTACAAATTTTTAGGCTACTAACAATATCCAAATTTTTTATTTGAACTTTATCAGTAGCCCAACCTATTCTCTTTTAATATAAATATTGTTTAATATTAATCTCATTATCTATATTTCCAACTAAAGACACGGACATATTATCTTTTGAAAATATTTTATCGATTACTTTTTTAATGTGATCCATCTCTATATTATCAATTTTATCTAAAACTTCCTTTTGAGTATAAACTCTATTTAATAAAAGCTCACTTTTCCCAATTCCCATCATTCTACTACTTGTACCTTCTAATCCCAATATATAGTTTCCCTTTAACTGTTCCTTAGCTTTTAATAATTCTTCTTTTCTTAATCCCTTATTTTTTATTAGATTGATTTCTTCTTTTATACTTGAACATACTCGTTCTAGTTGCTTTGGATTTATTCCTGCATATATGGTAAATATTCCAGAATTTCTATAAGATGTTGGATAAGAAAAAACTGAATATGCTAACCCCTTATCTTCTCTTATATTTTGAAATAATCTAGAGCTCATACTGCCACCAAATATGGTATTCATAACTAATAAGGGATATACATTTTCACTTCCCATAGAGAAACTCTCAAGACCTATACATAAGTGCAATTGTTCTATGTCCTTGTACTTAACTCCAATTTCCTTATTAAAATTAGCTTTGTTTTTACTCTTTATTAAATGGATATTTTCTTTTTTCCCTGTACCAACTATTTTTTCCTCTAACATATCTATTAAATATTTTTCATCAAAGTTTCCTGCTACAGAAATAACCATATTCTCTGGAACATAAAATTTTTCCATATATTCTATTAGTTTATCTCTTGTTAAATTTGATATAATATCTCTTGTTCCTAATATGGGATAACCTAAAGAATCTTCCTGATATATGGTTTTAAATAGTAAATCATGGGCATTCTCCTCTGGAGAATCTTCATACATACTAATTTCTTCTAATACAACATTTTTTTCCTTTTCAATGTCCTTTTCATCTAATGACGAATTAAATACCATATCGGAAAGAACGTCCACTGCTATATTAATGTGGGAATCTAATACTTTAGCATAATAACATGTGCACTCTTTTCCTGTAAAGGCATTTATTTGACCTCCTATGTCATCAATAGCAGCTGCTATATCCTTCGCACTCCTATTTTTAGTTCCTTTAAAAAGCATATGTTCTATAAAGTGGGTAATACCATTATTTTCTGCTGTCTCATCTACAGATCCCACATTAACCCATATACCTAAGGAAATGGACTTTACATGAGGAATTTTTTCCATAATAATTCTCGTACCGTTACTTAATTTAAACTTTCTGTACATAGTGTCCTCCTAGAGTGTTTTATAGCATAACTACTTGTTATTATAGTTTACTCCCCTTTAATTATCAAGTAAAACAGGATTTTTTTCCTATATGTTTATAAGTTCAGAAACTGTACATATGTGAATTCCCTCTTCCTCGATCTTTTTTATTATATAAGGAAGTGCCTCCAAAGTTGCTTCCTTTGGATGCATTAACAAAATTGCCCCTTTATGGTCTTTATCTAATACTCTTTTTATTATTATATCTTTTGTAGATCCTTTTTTCCAGTCAATTGTATCAACACTCCAAAGAATAACCTTATATCCTAGTCCCTCAGCAATGTCTAAAGTTTCTTTATTATAATCACCTGCTGGAGGAGCAAATAGAGTTGTTTTATGACCTAAAACTTTATATATGGCGTCCTCTGTCCTTCTTATCTCCTTTATATTCTCTTTCCTATTTGTCTTACTAGGTAACTTATGTGCGTATCCATGATTCCCTATTTCATGTCCATCTTCCTTTATTTTTGCCAATAATTCACTATTTTTCTCCGCCCATCTTCCTGTTATGAAAAATGTGATTTTAATATTATTTTCTTTAAATATTTCCAACATTTTAGGAATATGCTCTCCACCCCAATCCACATTACATGTGAAGGCCATCTTCTTTGAATTTGCTTCAACCTTTCTTATGGGTTCTGTTCTATATTCATTCCAAACCCCTTTACTCCTATAGGCTAACATAGAAGTTGTTGTTAGTATTAATATTATGACCAAAATAAATATATAAATTTTTTTTCTAGATACAACATAAAATCTCATACTATCCCCCCCTTTAAACTATATTCAACTTAAAATTTATTATTCTAATTACCCCTTTACAACAACAAAATTTATCCTAAAATAAAAAAAGGCATACTCCGTATGCTTCCATATGGAACTCTATGGTTCCCTTAGACGCAACTACAGTTGTTGATCACCCTCCTCCAAAGAAGTAGGGGATGTTCCCCCACACCCCCTTATTTTTTTACTTATCTATAGTTTTGAGAATGTTATAATTTCCTAGTAAGTAAAAAAAAACATAAACCTTATGGTTTATGTCTTCCCTATTTCTCATTTGCTTTTTCTTTTTCCTTTTCTTGTTCTATTAAAACTGCTTTTCTAGATAAGTTTACTCTTCCTTGCTTATCGATTTCAGTAACTTTAACTAGGATTTCATCCCCTACTTTAAGGACGTCTTCAACTTGAGGAATTTTTTCCTTAGCAATTTGAGAAATATGTACTAATCCTTCTTTTCCTGGTAACACTTCTACGAAAGCTCCAAATTTAAGAATTCTCATTACTTTACCTAAATAAATTTGTCCAACTTCCACATCTTTAACAATGGCTTCTATCATTTTAATAGCTTTGTCTGCTTGTTCTAAGCTTTGAGCCATTATAAATACCTTTCCATCGTCATTAATATCAATTTTAACGTCAGTCTCATCTATAATTTTATTTATAGTCTTTCCTCCAGGTCCAATTAATTCTCTAATCTTCTCTGTGTTAATAGTCATGCTTGTAATTCTTGGTGCATATGGTGACATTTCTTCTCTTGGAGTAGAAATAACCTCATTCATTTTATCTAATATATGTAATCTTCCAACTCTAGCTTGTTCTAATGCTCTAGTTAAAATCGCTTTGTCTATTCCATGGATCTTAATATCCATTTGAATTGCAGTGATACCATCCTTAGTACCAGCCACTTTAAAGTCCATATCTCCTAGGAAATCTTCCATTCCTTGTATATCACTTAAAATAGCAACTTTTTCCTCTTCCTTAATAAGACCCATAGCAATACCTGCAACTGGCTCAGCAATTGGCACTCCAGCATCTAATAGAGCTAATGTACTTCCACATACAGATGCTTGAGAAGAACTTCCGTTAGAACTTAGTACTTCAGATACTAATCTAATAGTATAAGGGAATTTTTCTTCACTAGGAATAACAGGAACTAAAGCTCTTTCTGCTAAGGCCCCATGTCCAATTTCCCTTCTACCTGGTCCTCTTAAAAATCTTGCTTCACCTACACTATATGGTGGGAAGTTATAATGGTGCATGTATCTCTTGCTTTCCCTTTCTCCTAGACCATCTATAACTTGAGCATCTCCTATAGCTCCTAATGTAGCTACAGTTAAAGCTTGAGTTTGACCTCTAGTAAATAAGCCTGTTCCATGGGCACGAGGAAGTAATGATACATCACAAGATATAGGTCTAATTTCACTTTCACTTCTATTATCAGGTCTTATACCTTCCTTAGTAATCATGGATCTAACTTGCTCTTTAATGATTTGACTTAATACAGAGTCTACATCCTTTAAATTCTCTGGATACTCTTCTTCAAAGTGTATTAGAGTTTCTTCCTTTACTTTGTCCATTTTTTCGCTACGTTCTAATTTTTCTACAGTTTTAATTGCAGATGCCATTTTCTCCGTAGCAAATAATCTAACCTTTCCATCTATCTCAGGATCTACTTTTTGCAGTTCTACTTCTCGTTTTTCTTTACCAATCTCTGCAACTATACCTTCGATGAATGTAATTATCTTCTTTATCTCTTCATGGGCAAACATGATAGCATTTAGCATAACCTCTTCTGATACCATTTCAGCTCCTGCTTCAACCATCATAATAGCATCCTTTGTTCCTGATACTACTAAGTGCATCTTGCTTTCTTCTCTTTGAGCTGAAGTTGGGTTTGTTACAAACTCTCCATCTACTAAGCCAATGCATACGGAAGCTGTTGGCCCATCAAATGGAATATCTGAAATTGATAGTGCTACAGAAGAACCTATCATAGAAACAATATCTGGTGTACAGTCTTGGTCTACAGACATTACAGTAGCTATAACTTGTACATCATTTCTAAATCCCTTTGGGAACAATGGTCTTATAGGTCTATCTATAAGTCTAGCTGTTAAAACAGCTTTTTCAGTTGGTCTACCTTCCCTTTTAATAAATCCACCTGGAATTTTTCCAACAGAATAAAATCTTTCCTCATAATCTACACTAAGAGGGAAGAAGTCTATTCCAGCTTTTGGTTCATCTGATGCCACAGCAGTAACTAATACTACTGTATCACCATATCTTAATACGGCTGAACCATTAGCAAGTTGAGCAACTTTACCAGTTTCAACTTCTAAGGTTCTATTACCAATGGTTGTAGTAAATGTCCTCTCCATTACTAACCTCCTATATTTTATAGTATATAATCTAATTCTACATAGTTTATATTATTTCCTACATATTAGATAAAATTCCTATACATTAAAATAAAAAAGTCTTACGAATAAAATATTCTTGTCGACTTTTATAAAATCCGTATAGTTAAATTAGATTATCACTATTTAAAATAAAAAATCAATTTTAATAAATTGATTTTCCTTACCTAAAATAATAGAGCGGGAAATCCCGCTCAATAGAATTATTTTCTTAATCCTAACTTTTTAATAACAGCTCTATATCTTTCGATATCTTTGCTCTTTAAGTAGTTTAAAAGATTTCTTCTCTTACCTACCATCTTTAATAGTCCACGACGAGAATGGTGATCTTTCTTGTGTACTTTTAAATGCTCATTTAACTCGTTGATTCTTGTAGTTAAAATAGCTACTTGTACTTCTGGAGATCCAGTATCAGTATCATGTACTTTATGAGCTGAAATTACTTCAGTTTTTCTTTCTTTGTTCATTGTCATGTTTTTCACCTCCTTGGTTATACAATCGCCTAAAGCCAGGTATAAGGTCGGTGATTCCATTTACCGAGCTTAAGGTTCCTTACAGAAATAAATTTTATCATATTATTACCAAATTGTAAACTGTCTTTTTTCAAAAAAATTTTTAGCGAGAGCTATGTCCTTCTTTAATTGAATAGTCAGCTCTGTGACACTCGGAAATTTCTTTTCTTCCCTAATCCTATCTATAAAATGTACTTCTATGTTTTTACCATATATATCTTCACGGAAATCCATTATATGAGTTTCTATGTTAATTTCTTCTTGACTAAAGGTAGGGTTGTATCCCACATTAGTAATACTATCATATAATCTGCCATCTATATTCACCTTTGTTAAATATACACCTGGAGATGGAGTTAACATATTCTTTTCTAACTTAATGTTAGCAGTTGGCACGCCCATCTTGCGTCCTACCTTTTTGCCTTCTATCACTTGTCCATTTATTGAATATTTTTTTCCTAAAAACAAATTGGCTCTTTGAATATTTCCATCCCTTATTAAAGATCTAATATTGGTACTGCTCACAGTTTGTCTTTGAATTTCAATAGAATCTATTTCATTTAATTCATAATCATAATCCTTTGATAAGGTCCTAAGTAAGTGTATATCTCCTTGGGCCTTATATCCAAACTTGTAATTGAAACCTACAATACAACTTTTCATCTTCAAAGTGTTTTTTAAAATATCTCTTACAAAGCTCTCTGCCTTTAATTTCATCTGAAATTCATCAAAGGTCACTAATATTACATAATCTATTCCTAATTCACCCAATGTACTTATTTTTTTATTCAAATTCATTATTCTCTTTGGTGCACCATTCTCACTTGTAAAAGCCCTAGGATGATTTGAAAAGGTATATACTACACTTTTTAAGTTTTTAAGTCTACATGTCTCTACTAAATTCACTAGTAGGGTTTGATGTCCTATATGTACGCCATCAAAGTTGCCTAAAGCAACACCCGTATCATCATTAATGTTTACATCACTTAACCTTCTTATTACCTTCATCTTGTTGCCCCTTTAATGAAATACTCTATCTGTATCAATATATACATTATTGTCCTTATCTTTTTTTACTCTTCCTATGGCTATAAACTTATCTTTACTATACATTCTTACTAGGTCATCTTCTTTCAATTCATCATTTTCTTTTATATTTTTCATATATATGGTATTACCATTTAAAAGAAATCTCTCAGCCCAGTCATGTACTAGTACCTTAGGAAAAGATTGTATTGGGTAATCTAGGGGATAGAACTCTTTTTCTAATTCTTCTATAGATAATCTCTCTATATCTTCTATCGTAACTGTATCTTCTAAATGGAAACCACCTGTTTGAGTTCTTAAAAGAAAGGTCATATGTGCCCCACACCCAAGTTTGTTTCCCACATCTTCACATATGGTTCTAACATAGGTTCCCTTAGAACACTCCACATCAAATAATATATTGTTACCTAAAATTCTAATAACTTCAATATTATATATGTATATTTTCCTACTTTTTCTTTCTACAGTTTTACCTTCCCTAGCTAATTCATATAATTTCCTGCCATCTTTTTTTAAAGCCGAATACATAGGAGGCGTTTGAAGAATTTCACCTTTAAATTCTTCAAAAACTCCAAGTATTTGTTCTTCATCCACATTCACAGGTCTTTCATGAACTATAGTTCCCCATCTATCTTGTGTATCTGTATTAGATCCTAAAACCATTTCACATCTGTATTTTTTTCTATCATTAAGTAGATATTGACTTACCTTCGTAGCCTGCCCTACACATATAGGTAAAACCCCACATGCCATTGGATCTAGTGTTCCTGTATGGCCTACTTTTTTTATTTTTAATGTTCTTCTTATTAATCCGACCACATCATGTGAGGTCATATTAGGAGGCTTTAGTATATTTATAATTCCATTCACTATATCACCTACAAATATTCTTCTATATTGTCTATTATGATTTCATTAACCTTTTTAATACTATCATTAATTAAACAACCAGCTGCTTTCTTATGGCCCCCACCACCGAATATCTCTGCAATTTTACTTACATCCACATCGTATTTAGACCTGAGCCCTACCTTAACCTTTTTTTCTTCTAGTTCTTTTAATAATATACTTACTTCTACGCCCCATATATCTCTTCCAATTTCAATCAATCCATCTGTATCAGATAGGGCCATTTTATTATTTGCTAGCATCTTTTGTGTCACATGCATAATGGATACTTTCCCATCATAGTAAAATTTTATAGTATTTATAACATCTTTTAATAGTTTCACCTTATTTATTGGCTTATTTTGGTATAATTCCACATTTATGGAATTGACACTTATTCCAGTTTCAATTAATTCTGCTACAATTCTATGGGTCTTAGATGTGGTGTTATCATATTTAAAACTGCCCGTGTCTGTTGACAAAGCAGTATAAATACAAGTAGCTATTTTTTTATCCATATCTACATTTAAAGCTTTAATAAGGTCATATATTATCTCACCAGTGGCCGCAGCCTTTGGATTAACCAAATTATATTTACCATAAAAGTTATTAGTAATATGATGATCAATGTTAATTGTGCATCCATTAAGATATCGTCTTCTATTTCCTAGTCTTTCCGTATCACTACAATCTATAGCAATACATAAATCATATTGAAATTCGTTTACATGTTCATCTATCGCTTCAAATTCAATAAATTTTATATTGTCAGGTAAAGGTTCATCTACTATAATTTTAACATCCTTGCCTAACCTTTTAAGGGCTAAACACAGGGCCATAGACGAACCTATAGTATCACCATCAGGCATAATATGAGGAAGAATTATAATTTTATTAGATTCTTTTATCACATCTATAATCTTAAGTAAACTATTACTCATTATCAGCACCATCATCATTGACTTTTTTTATCAATCCAGATATATACATTCCATTTTCAATTGAATTGTCATTCTCAAAAATTGGCTCTGGTGTATATCTTAACTTCAGTTGTTTCCCAATTTCCCTTCTGACAAATCCACTAGAATTATTTAATGCTTTTAGTGTTGACTCTCTTTCCTTCTCATTTCCAAATACACTAACATATATATTAGCATATCTTAAATCACGTGTTACTTTTACCTCTACAATACTAGTTAGTGAAGAAATCCTAGGGTCTTTAAGTTCATTCATTATCATTTGGCTAACTATCTTTTTTATTTCTCCAGCTATCCTATTAGCTCTCATATACCCCATTTTTTATCACCCTTCTTTACTAGTCTCTTTTAATTTCTTCTATAATATACGCTTCTATAATATCGCCTTCTCTAAGGTCATTATAGTTTGCAATACCTATACCACATTCATATCCAGTTTGAACTTCCTTAGCATCATCTTTAAATCTCTTAAGGGATGATACATCTCCTTCAAAGATTACGATTCCATCTCTTACTAATCTCATCTTCGCATTTCTTGCCATCTTACCTTCTTTTACATATGCCCCTGCTATAGTTCCAATGTTAGGTACTTTAAATGTTGCCCTTACTTCTGATTTTCCTATAACAACTTCTTTAAACTCTGGGTCTAACATACCTTTCATTGCCTTTTGCACATCTTCTATAGCTTCATAGATAACTCTGTAAATTCTTACATCTACACTTTCTCTTTCAGCCATGCTAGATACTGCCGAAGACGGTCTTACATTGAATCCTATTATAATAGCATTAGAAGCTGAAGCTAGCAAAATGTCTGATTCAGTAACAGTACCTACGCCACCATGAATCATGTTTATTTTAACTTCATCATTAGATAATTTAGCTAATGATTGTTTTACAGCCTGAACAGAACCTTGAACATCTGCTTTTACAATTATGTTCAGTTCTTTAACTTCACCTTCTTGAATATGCATAAATAAATCTTCTAATGATACTTTTGTAGTAGAGTTTAAGTTAGCTTCTCTAAATTTAGCCTTTCTCTTTTCTCCAATTTGTCTTGCAAGCTTATCGCTTTTAACAGCATTAAAAGTATCTCCTGCATTTGGAACATCTGATAGTCCTAATATTTCAACTGCAGTTGATGGATTGGCCTTTTTAATGTTCTTACCCTTGTCATTTATCATGGCTCTAACTCTACCAAAAGAAGCACCTGCTACAATAGGATCTCCAACCTTTAAGTTACCCTTTTGAACTAAAACAGTAGCTACAGGACCTCTGCTCTTGTCAAGTTTGGCTTCAATTACAACTCCAGCACCTAATCTATTAGGATTAGCTTTTAATTCTTGCATCTCTGCTGCCAATACTATCATTTCTAAAAGATTGTCAATTCCTTCACCTTTAAGGGCAGATACTGGAACAGAAATAGTGTCTCCACCCCAATCCTCAACTAAAACTCCATGTTCAGATAATTCTTGCTTTACCCTGTCCGGATTAGATCCTGGTTTATCCATTTTATTTATAGCAACAATTATTGGTACCCCTGCAGCCTTAGCATGGTTTATAGCCTCTTTAGTCTGTGGCATAACTCCATCATCTGCCGCTACAACTAGTATAGCTATATCTGTAAGACTAGCTCCTCTAGCTCTCATAGACGTAAAGGCCTCATGTCCTGGTGTATCTAAGAATACAATTTTCTTACCATCCACATATACCTCTGATGCACCTATATGCTGAGTAATTCCACCTGCTTCTCTGGCAGTTACATTAGTCTCTCTAATAGCATCTAAAAGAGATGTTTTTCCATGGTCAACATGACCCATAACAGTTATAACCGGTGGTCTATCTTTTAAATCTTTTGGATCATCTTCAAAATCCTCAATTCCATATTCTGCTTCTTCTTCCTCTGCACCTTCTAATTTAACATCTATATTAAATTCTAAAGCAAGAGCTTCAGCCGTTTCAAAATCTATTTCTTGGTTTATGGTTGCAAATACACCCATAGACACTAACTTAGTCATAACATCAGTAACTGTTTTACCGATTTTATCACAAAAATCCTTTACAGAAATACTCTCTGGTAATCCGATTGCATTTTCATCTTCTGTAGAATCCATACTTTCACTTTTTCCTTCATTAGATTTGTAAAGTTCTTTAATAATTTCTATTATATCGTCTTCTAAAGTACTCATATGGTTTGTTACTTCCACATCATACTCTTCTAATTTACTTATAAGTTCTTTGCTTGATATGTCTAATTCTTTAGCTAATTGATATACCCTAGTTTTTGACATATGCATTCACCCCCAAATTTATTTAGGCTATTAATTGGTTTCTATGAGAGAACATATTTTTTCTGAAAAACCCTTATCACTAACTGCATAAACCGCCCTATTATACTTTCCAATGGCATGGGAAAGTTCTTCTTTTTCTCCATATACTAAAAATTTAATATTTCTATATGCACATGCATCTTTAAATTTCTTTTTAGTATTTTCTGAAGAGTCATTTGTCACAATGACTAAGTTTATTTTTCCTTTTTTTATGTACATTAGACAAGTGTCTTCTCCAGTCATGAGATTTCCTGACCTTTGTGCTAAACCCAGCATAGAATAAATTTTATTTTTCATCTCTTCTTATCTCTCCACATAGTTGTTCATATATTTTTTCTGAAATTTCTTGACTAAATGCCCTATTTAAACCTCTTTTTTTCTTAAGTTTATTAAAACATTCAATATCATCACATATATATGCGCCTCTTCCAGCTAATTTACCTGTTTTGTCTATACTTATTTGACCATCCTTTGATTTTACAACTCTAATTAATTCTTTCTTAGGCTTACTTTCCATACAACCAAGACATTGTCTAAGAGGAATCTTTTTCGCTCTTACCATAGTATACCTCCTTGATTATATTTCTAAAGATTCATTATATTGTGATTCACTTTTAATATCTATCTTCCAGTTTGTAAGTTTTGCGGCTAATCGAGCATTTTGCCCTTCTTTTCCTATTGCTAAAGATAATTGATAATCAGGAACTACAACTAGAGCTGTTTTTTCTTCTTCATTAGCTATTACCTTCAATACCTTTGATGGACTTAATGAACTTGCTATAAGCTCTTCAGGATTTTCACTCCATTTTATAATATCAATCTTCTCACCTTTTAACTCGTTCACAATAGTTTGCACTCTTACACCCTTGTGCCCTACACATGCTCCCACTGGATCTACATTTTCATCGTGAGAATATACAGCAATTTTACTTCTAGAACCTGCTTCTCTAGAAATACTCTTAATTTCTACAACACCATCGTGAATTTCAGGTACTTCTAGTTCAAATAACCTTTTAACTAATCCTGGATGTGTTCTAGATACTAAGATTTGTGGTCCCTTTGTAGTCTTTTTAACTTCTACAATATATGTTTTTATTCTTTCATTATGATTGTAAGCTTCTCCCGGTATTTGCTCTGTAGGGGACAAAATAGACTCTGCCTTACCTAGGTTAATATATACATTTCCTTTACTCATTCTTTGTATAATACCAGTTACAATTTCACTTTCCTTGTTTACAAATTCATCGTATATAATACCTCTTTCAGCTTCTCTAATTCTTTGTACTACTACTTGTTTAGCCGTTTGAGCCGCTATTCTACCAAAGTTCTTTGGCGTAACTTCTCTTTCAATCATATCTCCAACTTCATAATTTCTATCAATTTCCTTTGCTTCCTCTAGACTGATTTGCAGTAAATCATCTTCTACAATTTCCTCTACACTCTTAGCTGAATAAACCCTAACCTCGCCTGTTTCCCTATTTATGTACACCTTAACATTCTGTGACGTTCCATAGTTTCTTTTATAAGCAGAGATTAATGCAGCTTCTATAGCATCTATTAATATTTCCTTAGATATGCCCTTTTCTTTCTCAATTTGCTCTAATGCGTCAATAAAGTCTGCATTCATTTGCCACACCTCCTTAATTTAGAAAATAACTGCTAATTTAACTTTAGATACTTTGCTTCTTTCTATCTTAATTATATTGTTATTTTCATCCTTTATATTAATCTCATTATTTTCTAGTCCTAACAATTCACCTTGAAGAACTTTTTTCCCTTCATAAGGAGCATATAAAAACACTTCAATTTGTTCACCCTTGTATTTTTCAAAATCCTTATCTTTTTTAAGTGGTCTATCTATTCCTGGTGAAGATACTTCTAAATAATAATTATGCTCTATAGGATCTACTTCGTCTAACTTTTTGCTTATTTTCTCACTTACCAGCTGACAATCGTCTAATCCTATTCCTCCATCTTTATCTATGTATAATCTTAAAAACCAATGTGGGCCTTCTTTTACAAATTCTACATCAACTAACTCAAATTTATTTTCTTCTATGATAGGAATAGCCAATTCTTCTACGATTTCTACAGTACGCTTCTTTGACATAATATCCCTCCTTTGTTTTATTGCTATATACATATTTTTATAAAAGTTTTAATATATTATTCTCTATGCTTTCTTAATAAATGCAAAGAGTGGGTTTTTCCCACTCTTTTTAACAGAAAATTATATGATTATCGTTTTAATGATATCACATATGAAATAGTGACGCAAGCCTAAAATACAGTTTAATATGGATTAAAGAATTATCAGATTATTTTTCATTAATATATAACTTTTAAAATAAACTTAACTGATTTGTTTCTGGTAATCCCTTTAAACATCCATGAATCCTTAATGTTTCTATTACAGTCTTAGTAACCTTAGCTCTCGTCCTTAGGTCTTCCATGGAAATAAATTCTCCATCATCTTTACATTCATATATACTCTTTGCTGCATTTTCCCCAACCCCTTGAAGTGCAATTAATGGTGGTAGTAATTTTTCATCTTCTATTTGAAATTTACTATAATGGGATTTGTATATATCCACCCTTTTAAAGTCAAAGCCCCTTGAATACATTTCATCTACTACCTCTAACACTGTGAGTAAGTCTTTTTCCTTTTGGGTAAGGTTATTGGGCATGTTCTCCAATTCTTTTATTTTTTCTCTTATAGTTTCCTTTCCTTTACTAACTAATTCTGCATCAAAATCAGATGCTTTTATAGTAAAGTAAGTGGCATAAAAAGCCAATGGATGGTGAACTTTAAAATATGCCAATCTAAAGGACATCATAACATATGCAACAGCATGAGCTTTAGGGAACATATATTTTATCTTTTTACATGATTCTATATACCAATTAGGAACTTTGTTATCAATCATCATTTCTTCATCATCTTCTGATAACCCCTTACCCTTTCTAACATTTTCCATTATTTTGAAGGCAGATTTAGGGGGAAGTCCCTTTAATATGAGATAATTCATAATATCATCTCTAGTAGATATAACATCCTTTAATTGTGCTATATTTTGCCTTACTAAATCTTGTGCATTATTCAACCACACATCCGTACCATGGGATAATCCACTTATTCGAACTAGTTCTGCAAAGGTAGTAGGTTGTGTATCCACAAGCATTTGTCTTACAAATTTAGTCCCGAATTCTGGTACTCCAAGACTTCCTACTTCGCACTTAAACTCTTCATCTTGTATCTTAAGAGCCTTCGGAGAAGTAAATATACTTATAGTTTCCTTATCTCCTAAATCTACATGGGTTGGGTCTATGCCTGTTATATCATGAAGCATCCTAATAATAGTGGGAACATCGTGACCTAATATATCTAGTTTAAGTATTCTACCACTTATGGAGTGATAATCAAAATGCATTGTTATTACTCCAGATGAACTGTCATTGGCAGGATATTGGATAGGAGAAAAATCAAATACATCCTTATAGTGAGGAACAACCATAACTCCACCTGGATGTTGTCCTGTTGTTCTTTTCACTCCAGTACATCCCTTTGACAATCTATCAATTTCTCTAAAGTTTACGATTTTTTCCCTTTCATCGTGATATTTTTTTACGAAACCATATGCTGTCTTTTCTGCAATTGTACCAATGGTTCCTGCCCTATATACATGTCCTTCTCCAAATAGTTCTTCCGTATATTTATGGGCTGTAGGTTGATATTCTCCTGCAAAGTTTAAATCTATATCAGGTTCCTTATCTCCTTCAAATCCTAAGAATACTTCAAAGGGGATCTCATGACCATCTTTTATATATACACTTTCACATTTAGGACAATTCTTATCTGGAAGGTCTGCTCCACTACCAATAGAACCATCTGTTATGAACTCTGAGTGTTTACACTTTGGACACACATAATGGGGTGGCAATGGATTAACTTCTGTTATGTCACTCATAGTAGCTACAAATGAAGAACCAACAGATCCCCTTGACCCTACTAAATATCCATCCTCTAAAGATTTGGTAACAAGCTTTTGTGAGATTATATACATTACTGCATATCCATTACTAATAATAGAGTTTAGCTCCCTATCAAGTCTCTTTATTACAATATCAGGAATAGGATCGCCATAAATTCTTTTAGCCTTTTCATAACACATATTCCTTAAATCCTCATCAGATCCTTCTATAATGGGAGGAAAAGTACCATCTGGTATTGGAAGTATTGATTCTACCATATCTGCTATTTTATTAGTATTGGTTATGACAACTTCCTTTGCCATATCTTTCCCTAGATAACTAAACTCATCTAGCATCTCTTCAGTAGTTTTGAAATATAGGGGTGTTTGCTTATCAGCATCGGAAAATCCTTGACCTGCCATTAAAATTCGTCTATATACTTCATCCTTAGGATCTAAAAAGTGTACATCTCCTGTTCCTACAACAGGCTTATTCAACTTTTCTCCTAGGTTCACAATTTTTATATTAATATCTTTTAATTCTTCTTCGTCTGCCACAAGGCCCTTTTCTATTAAAAATGTATTATTGCAAATAGGCTGTATTTCAAGATAATCGTAATACTTAGCAATTTCCTCTATTTCCTTTTCACTTTTGTTACTTAATATGGCCTTATATAGTTCTCCTGCCTCACATGCCGTTCCTATTATGAGTCCCTCTCTCATACTTGATAGCATTGATTTTGTTATTCTTGGCCTTTTATAAAAGTTTTTCATATGGGCCTCTGATATTATCTTATATAAATTTTTAAGGCCTTTGTAATTTTTAACTAATATTACAATATGATAAGTGTCTAGTTTTTTCACATCTACTAAATCTGAATATAATTTATTTATCTCATCTAATCTATTTATATCCTTTTCCTTTAGCATGTCTAAAAATTTTATAAAGATTTCCCCTGTTGCCTTGGCATCGTCAACAGCCCTGTGGTGATTAACTAATTTTATACCCAATTCCTTAGCCACTACATTTAATCTGTATCTCTTTAGCTTTGGCAATAATATTTTAGAAAGTTTTAATGTGTCTAGTATAGGGTTATTGAATTCTTTATTTATTCTTTCACAATTCTCTATTATAAAGGAAGTATCAAAACTTGCGTTATGGGCAACTACTGGATAATCCTCAATAAACTCCATGAATTTAGGGAGTATTTCTTCTATAGTTGGCTTGTTCCTAACCATTTCGTTTGTTATTCCAGTGAGTTCAACGATTTTTGATGGAATAGGCTTTTGTGGGTTTATTAATTCATTAAAAGAATCTATCACTTCACCATCTTTAATCTTTACAGCTCCAATTTCTGTGATCTTATCATTCTTACTTGAAAGACCCGTAGTCTCTATATCAAAGACTATAAAAGTTTGATCTAAGTCTAAATTATTAGGATTTACAACTATGGGTTCTCCATCATCTGCTAAATATCCCTCTACCCCATATAATACCTTTATGTTATTCTTCTTAGCGGCAGACATGGCCTCTGGAAAGGCTTGCACTACACCATGATCTGTTATGGCAATGGCTTTATGCCCCCACTTTGCAGCTCTACTTACTAAAGCTGAAGCAGAAACTACACCATCCATAGAACTCATTTGGGTATGGGCATGTAATTCTACCCTTTTTTCCTTTTCAAAATCTTCACGTATATCTATAGGTATACTTCTCATCACATCTCTAGCCATTACAATTACTTCTTTAGAGAAGGTATCATATCTTGCTTCTCCTCTAACTTTATAAAACTGACCTTTTTTAAATAAAGCTTCAGTTCCCTCTTTATCTTCTTTTTTTACAAATAATTTTACTCCTATGGTGCCCTTATAGTCAGTTATACTCATATTAAATAAAAATTTACCACTTTTAAGTTCTCTAATTTCCACATCTATTAGCTCACCTTTAACAACTACCATTCCTGACTCATCTGTTATTTCATATGTGGGAACTTCTCCGTCAGTAATCTTTTTACCAATAGAATCAATACTATTGTTTTCTTCATCTTTTTTTGTATCGGACTTAAAACTGGATCTTTCTTCTCTCACTACCATATCCTTTACCATAGATTGAGTTTGGGCATCTTTTTCTTTCAAATATTCTTTTATATCATTATTTTTCATCAAAAATTGTATTTTTAGATCTTCATCAAAGGCATTTTTTATATTTTGCTTAATAAAATAATCTATACTTTTATTTTTTAAATAATCTATACCCATATTATTTTCTAATATTATGTTTAAATATTCATCTTTAAATTCTATTTTAGGTTCATTTAACCATGCTACTATAGATGGGTGTTCATCCTTTAATGCATGTACTATATTCGGCCAATAGGATTTTATATTATCCTTTATGCTTAAATTATTATATTTCATTTTAAGACTTAGCTGAGATATGAAGTTTAGTTCTTTTAGTATATTCCCTTTTAATATATCTAATGATTCATTCTTTATTATCTCATCTGCATTTATTATTATATTTAATTTCTTATTTTTCTTATCATATACAATCTTATCTACTACAACATTATCTTTTTCTACTTTATCTATATTGAACTTCTTAGATAATTCCTTTAATCTAAGCAATTATTTTCTCCTTTCTCCTACATCTTACTTATCTCTTCCAGCAATACCTCTTCCACTTTGTCCTCATCTATCTTTCCTACTATTTCACCTTTTTTAAATAACAAGGCACTATTACTGCCACCAGCTATACCTATATCTGCTTCTCTAGCTTCTCCTGGTCCATTTACAGCACAACCCATTATGGCTACCGAGATGGGCTTTTGAATATTTTCTAGTTTTTTTTCAATTCTACCAGCTAAATCTATTAAATTTATTTGGCATCTTCCACAAGTAGGACAAGATATTATATTAATTCCAAAATTTCTTATTCCTGCCGACCTTAATATTTCTTTTCCTACCTTCACTTCCTCTACGGGATCTCCAGTTAATGATACTCTTATAGTATCTCCTATTCCATCTAATAACAGAGCTCCTATACCTATGGCTGACTTGATAGTTCCCTTGTATATGGTTCCAGCTTCAGTTACTCCCACATGCAATGGATAATCAACTTTCCTAGACATTAACCTATAAGCATCTAGTGTCAATTTAACATCTGATGCCTTTAACGATATTATAATATCATTAAAGTTTAACTTTTCTAAAATGCCCACATGGTCTAGAGCACTTTCCACAAGAGCTTCTGCAGTGACCTTTCCATATTTATCTAATATTTTTTTATCTAAAGAACCACCGTTTACCCCGATTCTTATGGGTATATTTTTCTCTTTAGCTTTTTTTACTACCATCTCTACTCTCTCAACACTTCCTATGTTACCAGGATTAAGCCTTAGTTTATCAATCCCATTGTCTATACACTCTAATGCCAACCTATAGTCAAAATGTATATCTGCAACTAATGGTATATTAACTTGTTTTTTTATTTCCTTAACGGCCTTTGCAGCCTCCATATCAGGTATGGCAATTCTAACAATTTCACAACCTGCTTCTATTAATTTGTTTATTTGATCTACTGTAGCTGATACATCCCTTGTATCCGTATTAGTCATTGATTGAATTAAAATAGGAGAGTCACCTCCAATGGTAACTTCTCCAACCTTAATTTTTTTTGTACTTTTTCTATCTATTTTCATATTATTCAACTCTCTTCAAAATATAGTTATCCCCAATATAATTTCTTATTCATTACAATACAAATCTTAATAAGTCTTTATATACCATAAAAAGCATCAATCCCATTAACAGTATAAACCCTGTGAAATGAATCATACCTTCTTTCTCTGGATCTATGGGCTTACCACTAATTCCCTCAAATAATAAAAATATTATTCTACCTCCATCTAAGGCTGGTATAGGTAGTAAATTAACCATTCCTAAGTTTATACTTATTAACGCTGCTAAAGATAATACATTATATATGTTAGTTTTAGCAGCCTCACCTACTATGTGAATTATACCTACAGGTCCTACCACATCACTAGATGATGCCTTACCTGCAAATAGTCTACCAAAGAACTTAAACATTTCGTCTATTATAAAAATTATTCTGTCAAAGCTATACTTAATAGATTTAACAATTGATTTTTCAAACCTAGGTGTTATACCTATTATCCTTCTATTGTCTTCTTTATTTATTACGGGAGTTATATATACATGCTCTTTTTTATCATTTCGTTCATATGATATTTTTATGTTATCCTTATTTGACTCCTTTATGTTCTTAACAATTTCATCCCAGGTACCTACCTTTTTATCATCTATAGCTAGTATTTTATCTCCAGTTTGAAGACCCGATTTATAAGCTGGTAAATCCTTTGTGGTTTCTCCAATTGTAGTAGTTGGAAATCCTACTGAATAAAATATTATACTGAATAATATAACAGCCAGTACAAAGTTCATTAGGGGCCCTGCTAATATGACACTAAGTCTTGCCAATAGGGGTTTATTGTTAAAACTTCTTACGTCAGAAGACTGTTCATCTTCTCCTTCCATTTTAACATATCCTCCTATGGGAAAAATCCTCACTGAGTACCTGGTCTCTGCTCCCTTATAGCTAAGAATTTTAGGACCCATACCAATTGCAAATTCATGAACCTTTATACCCACAAGTTTAGCCACACTAAAATGTCCAAATTCATGAAAAAGTACTAACATGCCAAAAACCAAACCGGCAACTATGAATGTTTTCATAATTACACTCCTTTAAATTTATTTTTGACAAACTCTCTAGACCATTTGTCAATTTGGATAATATCTTTTACACTAAAATTATATTTAGGATCATGCACTTCTAGCACTTCTTTTATAGTATCGGAGATATCATAAAATTTAATTTTGTCTTGTATATATAATTCTACTAATTCTTCATTTGCACCATTTAATACGGCCGGATAACTTCCTCCTTTTTTCAGAGCTTCATATGCCAGCTCTAAGCAAGGAAAAGTTTGTGTATCTGCCTTTTCAAAAGTAAGTTGCCCTATTTTATAAAAATCTGTTTTTTCATAGTTATTTTCCATTCTCTCAGGATAAGTTAGTGCATATTGTATTGGCACTCTCATGTCAGGATAGCCCATTTGAGATATTATGGAGGAATCCTTATATTCTACCATAGAATGAATTATACTTTGTGGATGTACTACCACTTCTATTTGTTCTGGCTCCACATCAAATAGCCACTTTGCCTCTATAACTTCCAAGCCCTTATTCATTAAAGTAGCTGAATCAATACTGATTTTTTTACCCATATTCCACTTAGGATGTTTTAAGGCTTCATTTACTTTTTTATCTTTTACCTCCTGCCTTTTTAATCCTCTAAAGGGACCTCCTGAGGCAGTTAAAATAACCCTATTAATATCTTTGTTCTCATAACCAGAAAGAGATTGGAATATGGCACTATGTTCACTATCTACAGGCAATATTTTAACTTTATTTTTCTTTGCCGCATCCATTACTATCTTACCAGCTGTTACTAGGGTTTCTTTGTTAGCTAGTGCTATATCTTTTTTAGCCTCAATGGCCTTCATAGTAGGTACTAGACCTACCATGCCCACTACTGATGTTAAAACTACGTGGGCTGACTCTATTGTAGCCACTTCATTTAAACCTTCTATGCCACTGAAAATTTCCACATCCATATGAGAAATTTTTCTTTTTAATTCTATAGCTTTTTCTTCATCCATAACAGCTACTATTTCTGGATTAAATTCTCTTATTTGCTTTTCTAATAACTCTATATTCTTTCCTGCCGTTAATCCAACAACTTTAAATTTTTCTTTGTTGCTTCTAACTACATCTAATGCTTGCGTTCCAATTGAGCCTGTCGAACCTAAAATGCTAATATTTTTCATTAGATCATCCTTTCAATTATCTTATGGATTTATTAATGAATATATAACTTAATCTCCTAATACTTTTTAATAGCACTTAGGAAGATTAGTTGATTTTTCTTTTATAATACAAACTTATTTTATTAATATTACAGCATAAATGTAACATAATAATAAACTAGTGGTGCTGTAAATAGTATGCTATCAAATCTATCTAATATGCCTCCATGTCCAGGCATTATTTTTCCATAGTCTTTAATTCCACAATATCTTTTGAACATAGATGCTACCAAGTCACCTATTTGTCCTAATATACTTCCTATTAATCCTATTATAGCAAAATGAATCACATATTTAGGTATAAAATAATAAGAATATATAACACTTACTAATACACTTCCAAAAATACCTCCTATAGCACCTTCTATTGTTTTTTTAGGGCTAATGTCAGGACATAGTTTATTCTTTCCAAATAAATAACCTGTAAAATATGCACAAGTATCAGTAGCCCATGCTACTATGAAAATGAGCCAAATGAATTTATCATAGTTCACATTCTTAGTCATTAAAGCTATATGATTTATTAGAAAAGATACATAAAACAATCCTGTTATAGTAACTAACGTGTCCATAATAGTAAACTTGCTGTCTAATACCATTTTTATCAAAACAAGAAGTCCCATAGAAAAAAACCATAGGGGTAAGAAATTAACAGGTTCATAACTAAACATATTTATTATGAATAACAATAAACAACTAATCACACCCACACTCTTTGATGGTTTAATTTTAATGTTATTAAATGCATTAAAAAACTCTATAATTCCTAGAGTTGACACAATTAGTACACCTATTGTCAATGTGTTGTCTCCTTTAAACACCACATATAGAAGTATTGGAATTGCCACTAACGCTGATATTATCCTAGTTAACACAATTTACACCACCCTTATTTAAGACCTCCGAATCTCCTATGTCTCATTTGATAATCTTTAATAGCCGTATATAGATGCTTTTTATTAAAATCGGGCCAATATATATTAGAAAACCAAAATTCTGCATATGCAAGTTGCCATAAAAGAAAATTGCTGGTTCTCAATTCGCCGCTTGGTCTTATTAACAAATCCGGGTCAGGTGAGTCGCCTGTATCTAAATATGTAGAAAATTTTTCTTCATCTATATTTTCTATACATATATTCCCTTCTATATTTTCTTTACATATATTTCTCACAGCCCTTATAATCTCATCTCGTCCACCATAATTTAGAGCAATATTAACTGTAAGCCCCTTATTATTTTTTGTTAAGTCTACTGCTTTCCCAATTTGTGATATGGCTTCTTCAGGCAGTTGGCCTATATTACCAATGGTTCTAATTCTCACATTGTTTTTATGCAATTCCTTTACTTCTTTTTGCAAATAATAAACTAATAGTTTCATTAAAGCTGAAACTTCTTCCTTTGGTCTTTTCCAATTTTCTGTTGAAAAAGCATACAAAGTTAAAAAACCGATTTTCAATTCTGATGAAGCCTTTATAACTTCTCTTAGTGCTTCAATTCCTGCTTTATGGCCTGCAGTTCTAGGTAAGCCTCTTTTTTTAGCCCATCTGCCGTTTCCATCCATGATAATGGCAATATGCCTCGGAAGATTTTCCATATCCAATTGGATAGTTTCTTCTTCCTTAGAAGCAAATATTTTTTTTATCGTCTTCATAAATCACATCTCCTGATTTAATAATTTTTAACCCCCAATATAGGGGGTTAAAAATAACTAACTATTAATTCAATTATATTATTTTCATTTTTTATATTAATAACTCTACTTTCTCCTATTCTATCTTTAACTTTCGGAGAAAAAGTTTCATTAATACAATATTTTAATTTCTTACCTTCAAGAATTTTAACAGCTTCTTCTAATTGAAATCCTAAAAGCATTTGGAGATTATCCAATTATTATACCTCCATCATTTCCTTTTCTTTCTTCTTTAATAATTCATCAATAACATCTATATATTTATTAGTTAGCTTTTGCACTTCCTCTTCTGCACCCTTTAAATCGTCTTCTGTTATTTCTCCATTTTTCTGTAATTTCTTTAATTTATCATTTGCATCTCTACGTTCATTTCTAATTGCTACCTTAGAACCCTCAGCAGTCTTTTTAACTAACTTTATAAGATCTTTTCTTCTTTCTTCTGTTAATTGAGGAATTGCCAATCTAATTATCTTTCCATCATTTGAAGGGTTTAGTCCTAACTCAGATTGAGTTATGGATTTTTCAATGCTTGATATAGCAGTTTGGTCATATGGTTGAATAACTAACATTCTAGGTTCTGGAGCAGATACATTAGCAATTTGCTTAAGAGGTGTACTTGAACCATAATAGTCAACCATTATTTTGTCTAATAAAGCTGGATTAGCTCTTCCTGCACGCATTGCATTTAAGTCTTCTTTGTATACTCTTATTGTCTTTTGCATTTTTTCTTCTAATTCCTTATGAATTCCTAATATCATGTTCATTCCTCCTTTATTTTACACAAGTTCCTATTTGTTCACCTAAAATTGCCTTCTTAATGTTTTCTGGTTCATTTAACCCAAACACTAATATAGGAATTTTATTATCCATACACAAGGACGTAGCAGTAGAATCCATAACTCCCAATCCCTTATTTAATACATCTATGTAACTTAGCTCATCGAATTTTTTCGCATCTTTATTTATATTTGGATCTGAATCATAAACTCCATCTACCTTTTTAGCAAGAAGTATTACTTCTGCTTCAATTTCAGCTGCTCTTAAAGCTGCTGTAGTATCCGTTGAAAAATATGGATTTCCCGTACCAGATGCAAAGATGACAACCCTTGCCTTTTCTAAATGTCTAACGGCTTTTCTTCTTATATATGGTTCTGCAATTTGTCTCATTTCTATAGCCGTTTGCACTCTTGTAAGAACATCTATACCCTCTAGGGCATCTTGAAGAGCCAAAGCATTTATAACAGTAGCAAGCATTCCCATATAATCTGCTGTGGTTCTATCCATACCTTCACCAGTTCTACCTCTCCAGAAATTGCCTCCTCCTACTACTATAGCAACTTCTACGCCTAATTCCTGTAGTTCCTTTACTTGCTTTGCTATAGCACTAACAGTATTACCATCTATGCCAAAGCCGTTTTCTCCAGCTAAAGCTTCTCCACTTAATTTTAAGATTATTCTTTTATATTTGGGACTCACTACTATGACCTCCGTTTATAATATTCTAGAAAAACTCACAAAACCCTTTAATATGACCAATATTCAATCTATACATATATTTGAACAAAAAAAATTTGTTATTTTATTATATAGAATGAAAATTATATTTATCCATAATTTTCATAAGTTTATAATTTTCTATGTTTGTAAAAAGGAGAACACTATTTGTGTTCTCCATCTTAAGTTTTTAATTACTTATTTATTTGTTTTGCAACCTCTTCAGCAAAGTTTTCTTCTTTTTTCTCTAAACCTTCTCCAACTTCAAATCTTGCAAATCTTCTAATAGATAAGTTTTCACCTATTTTTGCAATTTTAGCAGTTAATAACTCTCCAACAGTTACGTCAGAGTCTTTAATAAACGGTTGTTCTAATAAGCATATTTCTTTGTAATGCTTTTCAATTCTTCCTTCAACCATCTTATCTACGATCTTTTCAGGTTTACCTTCATTTAAAGCTTGGTTTCTTAATATTTCTTTTTCTTTTTCAAGTTCTCCTTGAGGTACTTCTTCTCTTGATATGTATTGTGGATTTGATGCTGCAATTTGCATAGCTACATCTTTAACAAATTGCTTGAATTCGTCATTTTTAGCAACGAAGTCAGTTTCACTGTTTACTTCTACTAATACTCCGATTCTTCCTCCATGGATGTAAGATTCTACAATACCTTCAGAAGCTAATCTTCCAGCTTTCTTAGCTGCTTTAGCTAATCCCTTTTCTCTTAGAAGTTCTACTGCTCTCTCCATGTCACCGTCTGCTTCTATTAAAGTCTTTTTGCAATCCATCATTCCAGCACCAGTGCTAACTCTTAATTCTTTTATCATAGCTGCCGTAATAGCCATTTTAAACTCCTCCTTGTCATATAGAAAAAGGTAAGAGAAGTAAGGAATAAATCCTTTCTTTACCCTTACCCATTTATTATATTATTCTTCGATTTGTTCCCCTTGCTTTCCTTCTATAATAGCATCTGCAACTTTAGCAGCTATTAATTTAACAGCTCTTATTGCATCGTCATTAGCAGGAATTACATAATCTACTTCATCAGGGTCGCAGTTGGTATCTACAATACCTACTACTGGAATTCCTAATCTTTGAGCTTCCTTAACAGCAATTCTCTCTTTTCTTGGATCTACTACGAAAATCACTCCTGGAAGTTCATTCATATCTTTAATTCCACCTAAGAATTTCTCTAACTTTTCTTGCTCATGCTTTAACTTAATTACTTCTTTCTTAGGAAGAACGTCAAATTTACCTTCTTCTTCCATCTTAGTTAACTCATGTAAACGATCAATTCTCTTTCTGATTGTTTTAAAGTTAGTTAACATTCCACCTAACCATCTTTGGTTTACATAGAACATTCCAGATCTCTTAGCTTCTTGTTCAATAGCCTCTTGTGCTTGTTTCTTAGTTCCTACAAATAATACCTTCTCATTATTTGTTGCAACCTCTTTAACGAAATTGTATGCTTCTTCAACCTTCTTTACAGTTTTTTGTAAGTCTATGATATAGATACCATTTCTTTCTGTAAAGATGTATGGAGCCATCTTAGGATTCCATCTTCTTGTTTGGTGTCCAAAATGTACACCTGCTTCTAATAATTGTTTCATTGAAATTACTGACATTAGTTGCACCTCCCTGGTTTTTTTCCCTCCACTTTGGTCATCTTTTCAAGCACCCTTCATAGGGACCAACTTTAAAATCTCAAAGTGTGTGTCATAATTACCTTATGTAGTATAACACGTACATAGGCCTTTTGCAATAACTTTTTTAAATTTATTTCAATACATAGGTATTATTTCCATATTTATAATTCTTATTCTTATTTTTTAACTATAATTTTCTCAATTATTTCATCAATAGACGCATTTATTTTCATTTCATATACTCCCCACCTTAACTTTTCTTCTAAGTTTTTATCATTTATCTTTCTCAAGAAAAGTTTAGTAGATTGTATTACATTGTGGCTTTTTAGTATTTCCCCTATCTCTTCACTAGTGGAACCTTTAGGAATAACAACTTTTATTAATTCTTTTTCATTTTTTTTTTTCATAACAGGTTCTTCTTTCTTAACTTCCTTGTTATATATATCTTTTTTTACAAAGTGATCTTTAGGATCTACCATTCCCATTTGTTTTGCCTTTGTTTTAATATACTCATCATTTATTTCTTCTTGAAAGAATTCTTTACTAATAATATTAAACGTAGAACAAATTATAAATCCTATTCCAATTCCCATAAGCAATGTTGTCTTTAATTTCCTTTTCAAAGAATCACCTCTTTTTTAAATTGCATATAAGTTGTACCTCACCGATTCCCTTATTCAATTGTTTTGCTATTTGGGATATGGAGTAACCATTTTTATATAATCTAACTATTTCTTCATTCATTCTATCTTTGTTTATTACCTCTTGATTTATATTTTTTTCTTGTACCTTTAATTCATTTCCTTTTTCCTTTTTATTTTTACTATTTAGATTGTCTACCTTCATATCTATGAGTTCTATACATTCCTCAATATACTCTAGTTTCCCATCTACCTTTTTTATAATCTCTTTATCCTTTTCCTTATGAATTTCATATTCCATATTTCCTAAAGAAAAGTCCTCTGACACTTCTTCCTCTCTTCCATCTTTAAGGAAAGAAAGGGTTGCTACTATTACAAATAAGACACCTATTACTAATATAATATAATTTAACATTTCATCCCTACTTTATATCTTTATATCTTTATATCTAGATTAGATCCTATATCATCTTTTTTCTTTTTTTCTTTTTCCCTTTTCTTTTTCTTTCTTCCCTTTTCCTTGTCATTATTTTTTATGTGAGCATCATCTTTTCTTTCTGATTTATTTATTTTTTTTGTCTTTATCTCTGTTTTTTTTTGTTCTTCTTGTGCCATATAACTTGCATCTAATGTAAATTTATTAACTTCAGTTTGTCTATTTTTTGCTACTTCTTGACTTTTAAAATAATTATTTTGAAAATCTAGCGGCCTAATATACATAATTTCACCATCCCTATAGGTGTATTATTTTTATGCCATCCTCATTTTTTATAAATTTAACTTTACTCAATTCATCCCTTACATAGTAAATAGCATTATTTACTGATATCTTAACTCCTGGATAAACCCCCTCATCTATCTTAACTGACCCTATTTCCTTTGACTTGGCAATTTGCTCTTCTATGGAATCCAATTCTTCATTTAACTCTATTTCTTTAATCTTTAAAAAATTCTCTGTTTTAATAGACTTTTCATATATGGATTGCTTATCCTTAGTAAACAATGGAGTATCAATAATTTTATTTAATAGTTTTATTGCCTTTATTACATTTTCACGATTTCTACTTACTACCTTTAACTCTTCTTGTACTTTTTTATATGTTTCTTTACTTTCAGGATTAATCCCTGTCTCTATTCTAGTAATAGTGGCCATGCTAGAGCCTATGATCATAGCCTCGATTTCTTTAGCAGCAGTGGTTTCACCTCCTACGATTAATCCTTTTTTTCCTTTTGCATATACAGCCCCTTGCACTTGTACACTAGAATGCATTATTATATCTACAAAAAGATCTCCTCTCACAACTACATTACTATTTTGTATGTATTTACAATTCAAGTTACCTTCACAAATTATATATCCATTATTTTGACTTTGTATTCCCTTGTGAATAATTATATGCCCACCAGCTTTTACTCGAGCTCCTTCTACCACACCAAAAATTTCAATGTTCCCAGTGGCCTCCACCTCAAAACCAGTTCTCACATGTCCATTTATAACAATATTTCCATCAAAGTGAATATTTCCAGTATTATTGTCCACATCCCCTTGAATTTCATATACATTAGATACACTTATTTTTCCTTCATCATATAACACTTGTCCAGCAATATCTGCATATACACTAAGACCATCCTCACTCAAACTAGTGTTCTTACCAGCCCTTAATAGAATATCTTTTCCTTTCCTAGCTCGTACAGTCCTTCCGAATACATCTATTCCGTCGGAACCATTTGCAGGCAAGTCCTTTTGACCCAATAATTCACCTTGTTCCACCATTGTAATTAGATTTAATTCTTTGAAATCAACAGTTCCATCTTCATTCATTTTAGGCTTAACTTTTTTATCTAAAGAAAAGGAAAGGTTTATTTTAGCATCTTTCCCATCGACAGAAGTAATACCTCTAGCAATTTCTTCTTTAATTATATGATTTTCACTATTTAAAAGTTCTTTAATTTTCGGATGATCTATTCCATACTTTATTCCTCTTTCTTTTAAAGCACTTAAAATGTGTGCTTCCGTTTTTAACGCCTCATCAAGTATGGTAATATTTACTACCATGTTATCCTGTGAAACATCTAAAAATAGTTTATTCACTTCAATCCCACCTTCGCACTTTAAAACTATATTATATTTGAAAGTTTAGTTCCTAATTTATTTATTGCCTTACTATGAATTTGGGATATTCTTGATTCAGATACATTAAGAATATGGGCAATTTCTTTATAAGTCAACTCCTCATAATAATATAATTTTATAACCATTTGTTCTTTCTCTGACAAATTCTCTAGACTTCTAATTAACTCCGCTTTTATTTCTTCTTTCTCTATGGTCTTGTCTGGGTTATACTCATGATAATTGGATACTATGGAAAAACTGCTATTGTTAGATATTTTTTCTTCAAGTGACACTACCGATAAGGTATGAATTTCATTAAATACATTATCTAATTCCCTTTTACTTATGCCTACATATTCTGCAATTTCCGTATCTGTAGCATATCTTCCTAGCTTATTTTCCAATTCAAAATAAGCTCGTTCAATATTTTTATGTTTTTGCCTTATTGACCTAGGAACCCAATCTAAATTTCTCAATTGATCTATTATGGCTCCTCTAATTCTAATTTGAGCATAGGTCTCAAATTTCACATTTTTATTATGATCAAATTTTTCAATAGCATCCATGAGTCCAAAAATCCCGTAACTTATTAGATCCTCATATTCCACATTATTTCCATAGCTACTAAATAATCTACCAGCCACATTTTTTACTATGGAAACATATTTTAAAATCAATTTCTCTTTTATATGCTTATCTTTTGTCTTTGCATATAGCTGCCATAACTTTTTATCATCCATAAAAAATCCCCCCTAGATTATTTCTTTTCCCCATATTTCTCTACTATATCTAAGGGACTAAACGATTCTTTTTCTTTCACTTCTAACATATTATTGACAAAATACTTAGTAGCAATAAATAAAATTATATAAAGTATTAATCCTCTACTTAAAAATACGGAAAACTCCATTTTTTTAACAATACCTATGATTGCTCCAATTATCATAAACATACTTAAAAGAAAATAATGAAGATATTTCAGTATAAACATTTAGACAACTCCTACTATATTTCTTTTGTACCTTTTCCAATAGTTTTTATGAACAAAATTCCCGTATCTGAATTTATTTCTATAGTCCTTCCAAAATTCCCGCCTGTATCGTCACCTATTAGTCGTATTCCTTTTTCTTTTAAAATTTCTTTGGTAGCAATTGCATTTCTTTGTCCTATTTTCATCAAGTCATTTTTAGTTGAAAAGGAAAACATTTGAGCTCCACCTGCAATTTTACTTACGAGACGAGTTTTTCGTGCTCCAGCCTTAATCATTTTATCTATTAAAATATCCATAGCCGTATCTGCAAACTTTGCTGGATTACTATTATTCTTAATACTTTTACTAGAAGGAAGCATTATATGAGCCAACCCCGCCACTTTACTTATTGGATCATATAGAGTAATTCCTATACAGGAACCTAATCCTAGAGTAGTTAAGCAATCCCCTGATTTTGCCACATTTAAATCTGCCATCCCCACTTTAATTACTTTCCCCATTATTCTAGCACTCCTAAACTCTTTAATAGTATTTCAAAGGATTCTACATCTGGGATTAAGAAAAAATATCCTTTTATATTATTGTTCCCCTCATTTAACTCTGTTTCTATTAATAAAACCTTGTCTCCAACTTGCCCATATTGAATTATTGGTACACTTAGTATTGCTCCTGCCATATCGACAGTCAAAGAAGGAATGGAAATTTTCATATCTAATTGAGTTAAAGTAGTTAATGAACGTACATATGCACCTGATAAAATATTCCCAACTTCCTGTAAGGCAGATATGTCCCATTCGCTTAATTCTTCTACATGGTCCTCCTTATTCATAAGCATATTGGCTAATTTTTTTGAAGAATCCATATTTAATAAAAACATTATGTTTCCATTTATATCTCCATCCACATCAAAATTAATACCACATATTTTTTTTTCAGCTCCCCCTAATAACTCAGTAACTTCATTAAACTCTAATATGTCTACTTTAGGAACCTTCATATCTATTCTTTTATTTAACATAGTGGCTAAGGCTGTAGTTGCATTTCCTGCTCCTATATTTCCTATCTCCTTTAAAACATCCATTTGTTCATTATTTATTTCATCTAAAGTTATTTTCATAATTATCTTTCTCTCCTTAAATAAAATACTTAACTTTGTAAAATCCCTTCTATGTCCAATAATATTATGATTCTGTCTTTGTCTTTCCCAATGCCCTTAATGTTTTTTTCTGATATATTCTCACTTACCTTTGGTGCATCTTCTAATTGTATTTCATCTAAACTTATTACTTCTGAAGAAGAATCTACAAGTAATCCTACAATAATTTCATCACATTTGGTTATAATTATCCTACTTTCACTAGTTACTTGAACATTTTCTAGATTTAATCTGGTTCTTAGATTTATTACTGGAATTATTTCTCCTCTTAAGTTTATTACTCCCTCCACATAAGCTGGCGAATGGGGAACTCTAGTAATATCTATGACCTTCTCTATAGTTTGTACATTATGAATATCAATTCCATAATATTCTTTTCCCAATTTAAATAATACATATTGATTTTCTAGTAATTGCACATTTTCACTCATGTATATCTACTCCTTTAACTTATAGTAATGAATTAGTATCAACAATCAGCGCTACTTGACCATTACCTAAAATAGTAGCTCCAGCTATAATATTAATTCCTGCTAAAAACTTCCCTAATGACTTTATAACAATTTCTTGTTGGCCAATAAGACCATCTACAATAAATCCAGCCACTTGTTCTCCCTTTTTAACCACAACTACAATTAAATCTTCCTTATTTTCTTCATTTGTACTTACATCTAATATTTTTTCCATTCTTAAAAGTGGGAGAGTAGTATCTCTATATAAAACAACTTCTTGTTCTTGAATTTTCCTTATATTCTCTGATTTAATAGTTACTATTTCCTTAATAGAGTTTAATGCTATAGCATATTTTTCTTCCCCTACATTAACCAATAAAGCTTGTATTATGGCTAAAGTTAAAGGTAGCCTAATGATAAATTTCGAACCTCTAAGTCTTGTACTTTGAACTTCCACTGCTCCACCTAAAGATTCTATCTTTGTTTTTACTACATCTAATCCTACGCCACGTCCTGAAATATCTGATATTTTGTCAGCAGTAGAAAACCCTGATTTAAATAATAATTGCAATGCATCTCTATCATCTATAGTGCTCATTTGCTCTTCTGTAATTAATCCATTATCTTTGGCTTTATTCTTAACCTTATCTATGTTAATTCCGCCACCATCATCTTCCACTTCAATCACTACACTATTACCATCTGGATAAGCTATTAACTTAACCGTACCAATCTCTGATTTTCCATTTTTAATTCTTTCCTCTGGATTTTCTATTCCATGGTCTATTGAATTTCTTATTAAATGGATTAATGGATCTCCTATTTCATCTATTACAGTTCTATCTACTTCCGTTTCTTCTCCAGACATAATTAAAGAAATCTCTTTACCTAGTTCTTTAGATAAATCTCTTACCATTCTAGGAAATCTGTTAAATACCCTTTCTATAGGAACCATTCTAACCTTCATAACAGCATCATGTAAGTTAGTAGTAATTCTTTCTAAATATTCAATGGACTCATTCATATCTTGTTTTTTAGTAGTCTCTTCCATATCAGTAAGTCTTGATCGAGTTATTATTAATTCACTTACTAAATTCATCAAATTATCTAATCTATCTATATCTACTCTAACGGTCTTTCCTAATTTTGGTTTAGAGTTTCTTGCTTTTTCTTCTTTATTAGCTGTTTTCTTAGGTTCTATTTTTTTCTTCTCCGCTTTTACTGTCTCTTTTACAGGTTCAGTTACAGTTTCCTTTGCTTTTTCCATAATTGTTTCTATATGTACATTTTCGATTTCAGATATACTTTTTATTCTTTCTAATATTTCATTTCCATCACTTCTTGATATGATTACTAATTCAAAGGTATATTCAAAATTTTCATCCTCTATATCTTCTACAGTAGGATTAGCTTTTACAATTTCTCCATCTTTTTCAAGGGTATTAAATATGATAAATGCTCGTGCAGATTTTAGCATGCAATTTTGATTTAATTCTATTTTTAACTTAAAAGAATTAAACCCATCTTTCACAGATTTTAATATGGCATTTTTAGTAAATTCATCAATTTCAATCTCTATACGTCCGTTCTCATTAAGTTGAACCTCTTCTGTAGTTTCTATAGTATTTTCTACAGTAGCTGCCACTTCTTCCTTTACTTCCTCTACAACTTGAGAATTTTCTGGATTAATGGCTTCATGAAGCTTTACTAATAAGTGTGAATAATCCTTATCTCCTTCACTTCCAGTTTCCACTATGTTGTTAATATATTCTTCTAGTACATCTAAACATTGAAATAATACATCTATTATATTATCAGTTATTCTTACTTCACCACTTCTTACAGATTGTAATATATCTTCCATTTCATGGGTGAAATGAGCAATTTTACCAAAACCCATAGTTGCAGACATTCCCTTTAAAGTATGGGCTACTCGAAAAATTTCATGTACTAACTCAATTTCATCTTTATCATTTTCTAGTTTTAGTAGTGCTTCATTCATATTTTGTAAATTTTCTTTAGATTCTTCTATAAAAATTTCTAAATATTGGTTTATATCCATGACTATACCCCCACTATTTTATTTATCTCATCAGCAATATCCTGCAAAGATACAATTTTATCAACACACCCTAGGTTTACAGCCGACTTAGGCATTCCATAAACCACACAGCTTTCTTCATCTTGAGCAATAGTTGTGGCTCCCTTTGACTTTAAATTCACCATGCCTTTAGCTCCATCAGAACCCATACCTGTCATTATGACTCCTAGTATATCTGTAGAAACTTCATTAGCTGCAGAGTCAAATAATACATCTACAGAAGGTCTGTGACCTGAAACTGGCTTATCTGTTGAAAGTTGTATTTTATACCCACCACTAACCTTTTTTATTTTCATGTGCCTATCTCCAGGTGCAATATAAGCATGTCCTGGCATTAAAATATCATTATCCTCAGCTTCTTTCACATTAATTTGTGATAAGTCATTTAACCGTTTTGCCAAGGATTTAGTGAAACCGGCAGGCATATGTTGTACTATTAATAAACTTCCTTGGATATTCTTTTCTATGTATGGTATTACATATTGAAGTGCCCTAGGACCACCTGTAGATGTGCCTACTAACACAACTTTATTTAATTTAGTATTAAATGTTTTATGAATACTTTTAGTTGAATCTACTTTTGTTTTATATGTCCTTCTAATTGATGTTCTTTTTCCTATTCTCACTTGTGATGCAACCTTAATTTTCTCCGTAACTTCCATTTGTACATCATCATTATTCATTTTAAATATATTAGTAGGTTTAGTTATAAAATCTACGGCACCTACTTCCAGTGCTTTTAGAGTTGCGTCAGCTCCCTCTTTAGTCAAACTGCTAAGCATTACCACAGGTAATGGCTTATTTTTCATTATCCATTCTAAACACTGAATTCCATCCATTATGGGCATCTCTACATCCATAGTGACCACATCTACATTAAGTTTGTCTAACTTTCCAATGGCATCTTTACCATTTTTTGCCGTTTCAACTACTTCTAAATCCTCATGTGAGTTTATAATATCTGATAATATTCTTCTCATAAATGCAGAATCATCTACTATTAAAACTCTCTTTTTTTTCATTTATATCAATCCTTTTTTTCTCATTTTTCTTTGGGTATCAAATATAAATTTTACTATTTTTTCTCTATTGTTAACACTTATATCCTTATACTTTAACCCGACTTCGTACTGGGAGTATAATTCTTCATATAAAGTACATCTCAAAACTTCCGCAATAACTTTAATTGGTTCCTTTTCACTTTTAATAATTAATTCAATAATAGTTCCCTTATATATAGGTTCTTTACATAATACTCTTATGCCACCACCGCTTATATCTTTAGACAATCCTTCTATTACCTTAATAATTTCTCCCCTATCATTGTTTATATGCATTTCCACATTTAGTACCATATCTAGTCTATAATAGTCCCGTCTTTGGACCTTCTCAATATCACTTATTTTTATTACTTTTAAATATGGTATGTTTCCTTTATTACCTCTATCTATTACTTGTACTTTAAATCCATAGGAGGCTGTTCCCTTTTTTGTATATATTAATTTTATCTCATCTTTTACACTAATTGGCCTTATTGTTCCTTTGCTTATTGGAATTCCTACTAATAAACAATTTTCTGATATAATATCTATCACTTGACTAATAAGCTTCTCTTTTTTATTTATATTTAGAGTTTCTAATAACTCTATTTCTAATTTAGTACCAACTTCGGGCATTTGATTATTTGTCATCACTCTACCTACCTTCACTTAGTATTATTAAGTATATAAGCCTTTATATAATCTATCTAAGTGCTTATCTATTGATAAAATCTTTTTTATATCCTGATACAAGCTTATTTATAAATTTCTTAAACCCACCTGCTTTGTAACTATCCTTTTCCTTTTTCTCTACTATACTACTTGCAATTACTTTAATGCCTTTACTCACTGTAGAATCAGGATAGCTTAAAGTAAAAGGTTTCTGCATCTTTACTGACTTTGAAACCATATTGTCATCATACAAAAAACCTATTTTTTTCAGTTTAGTGTTCAAAAACCTTTGACTAGTAATATTTAATTTGTTAAATACCTCTTCTGCCTCATTTTCTGATTCTACCCTATTAATTAAAAGGCGTATATCATTTAAATTATCTGTAGCTATATTTTTAATTAATGCGTAAGCATCAGTAATTGAGGTAGGTTCCGGTGTAGTGACTACAATAGTTTGCTCAGCTGCTCTAACAAAGGATAATACAGTACTGTTAATTCCTGCGCCCGTATCTATTAGAATATAATCGGAAATTTGGCCTACTTCATCCAAATCTCTTACTAGTGGACTCAGCTCCCTTTCAGTTAAATCTATAAGTTCTTTCAACCCAGATCCCCCTGAAATGAGATTTATTCCCTTAGGACCTTTAGCCATTACTTCCTTAAGAGTCTTTCTTCCGTTTATAACATCTGCCAAAGTGTATTTCGGTATAACTCCCAAAATCACATCTACATTAGCCAGACCTATGTCTGCATCAATTATAGTGACCCTATATCCCAAGTTTATAAGTTCTAATCCTAAATTTATAGTAAAATTAGATTTTCCAACACCACCTTTTCCACTAGCTACCGCAATTATTCTAGGCTCGTGTCTAGCTTCATTATAAGGTTGGAAATTCCCATCTACTACTACATCCCTTTTCTTTATAATATCTCTTAACTTTTTAGCTTGATCATTCATTAAATCCACCTACAATATTTTCTGCTATCTTCTTTGGATTAGCAATTTCTATATCATCTGGAACACTTTGTCCATTAGTCATATAAGATAAATTCTTTTTAGAGTATAATTTTGCATTTAAAATATTAGCATAATTCCTACCTTCATCTATCTTTGTAATTATTATTTTATAATCTTCTACAAATTTATAAGCTTCCATTATATCAATCATATTCATATAGGAACTTGTATTACTAAGAACTAGATAGATTTCCGGTTCTTCCAATAATTCTATAATTTTTTTCACTTCCTCTAGCTGTTCTGAATTATTGTGATTTCTACCAGCAGTATCTATTAAAATTACATCCTTATCTTCATAGTTGTCTATAGCATTATTGATTTCTTGCGGTTCATACACTACAGAAACTGGCACATTTAATATTTCTGCATACACTTTTAATTGTTCAACAGCAGCAATTCTATAAGTATCTGCTGTAATAAATCCCACTTTCTTTTTTTCGTTAATTATATATTTTGCTGCTAATTTAGCTAATGTGGTGGTTTTTCCAACCCCCGTTGGGCCCATAAAGACTATTATCTTTTGTTTTTTTATCTCCAGATCTTCCTTAACTTGTCCCAAAATTTCCTTTATTACATTTTCAATTCCCTTGTTAATAAATTCTTCATTTCCCCTCGTAAAGGTTAATCTCTTATTAACAATATTCATTATAGTATCTACTGATACCTTAGATAGTCCTGAATTGATTAAATTATTATAATACTCCATATACATATTATTACTTATATCTTCTTCATTCCCTTGCATTTTTCCTTCTTTAACAAAATTTGACAAGATATTTTCTATATTTTCTATTTTATCCTTTAATTCTCCTAAGTTTTCATTAGGCCTATCTTTAAAATTATCTAATATGAATTTATTATCTTTAATGTTAGTAGGTTCATTTTTCCCTTCATCGACGGCAGCCACTACTTCATGTAGTGGCTTTTTAAAGATACCTAAAATACCAGACTTTTTAATTTTTCTAGAGTGCAATATTATTGCATCACTTCCCAATTCTGTCTTAACTTTCATCATTGCTTCATATGAAGTTTTACCAATATATCTTTTTACTTTCATTTTATACACTCACCATCCCAATTGACCTTACTTCTACCTTAGGGTCCATTTCATTGTAAGAAAGAACAACTATCTCACTACTTAGCTGCTCCGTTAGTTTTTTAAAGTAGAACCTCACAATAGGCGAAGTTAATATTATAGGCTGCTCACCTATAGAAGTAGCCTTTTCTATTTCTCTAGCTAATCTATTTAGTATATTTTGTGCAAAGGACGGCTCTAAATTCAAATAAGAACCATGTTCAGATTGTTGTATAGATTTTACTATTGACTGTTCTAATTCTGGATTTAAAGTTATTACTTTAGCCATATTATTTTCTATAAATTGTTTTGTTATGGCCCTATATAACCCTTGCCTTACATACTCAGTAAGCATATCCGTATCGTTTGTAATAGGAGCATAATCCGCTAAAGTTTCTAGTATACTAACCATATCTCTTATTGATATGCCTTCTCTTAATAAGTTTGAAAGAACCTTCTGAATGCCTCCTAAAGATATTGCCTTAGGTATAACTTCTTCTACTAAAGCTCCATGATTTTCTTTTATATTATCAATAAGCATTTTAACTTCTTGTCTTCCTATAAGTTCATGGGCATGTTTTTTCACAATCTCTGTTAAATGAGTTGATATTACAGAAGATGAATCTACCACAGTATATCCAAATATTTCTGCTTTTTCTCTCTCATTTTCTTCTATCCACTTAGCAGGTAGGCCAAATGCGGGCTCTATCGTATCTATTCCCTCAACATCACCTTCTGCCATACCTGAATTCATAGCTAAATAATGATCAAACATAATCTTGCCCTTAGTAATTTCTATCCCCTTTATTTTAATTAGGTACTCATTAGGTTCTAATTGTATATTATCCCTTAATCTTATCATAGGAACTACAATTCCTAATTCTAAAGCACATTGTCTTCTTATCATAACCAATCTATCAAATAAATCTCCTCCTTGCTTTGGATCAGCAAGGGGTATTATTCCATATCCAAATTCTAATTCTATTGGGTCCACTTGAAGGAGAGGAATTACATTTTCTGGTTTCCTTATTTCACTAGCTTCATCCTTTTCCTCTTGTATCTCCATTTCTTCCGTTTCCTCTGTTATAGTTTCTTTTAATATAAAACCAAGGTATACAAATACTGCTGCCAATATAAATAAAGGCAATTTGGGTAGACCTGTAAAACCTAAGAACATTAAAACTCCTGCAACGATAAACATTATTTTAGGTTGATTAAATAATTGTTTAATTACATCACTACCTAAATCTGAATCTGAAGCTGCTCTAGTTACTACAATACCCGTCGCAGTAGATATTAATAAGGCTGGTATTTGACTTACTAATCCGTCTCCTACAGTTAATAGGGTATACTTTTGCAGCGCCTCGAGAAAACTAAGTCCACCACCTATCATACCCAAAACAAATCCAGCTCCTATATTAATAACCGTGATTATTATCCCTGCTATGGCATCTCCCTTAACAAATTTACTAGCTCCATCCATAGCTCCATAAAAATCAGCTTCCTTTTGAATTTTTTCTCTTCGTTCTTTTGCTCCCGCTTCTGTTATTATGCCTGAATTTAAATCTGCATCAATGGCCATTTGCTTACCTGGCATTGCATCAAGGGTAAATCTTGCTGAAACTTCAGAAACCCTTTCTGCACCCTTGGTAATTACCATAAACTGTATAATTACAATGATCAAGAATATGATAAAACCAACAACAGCATTTCCACCTATAACAAATTCTCCAAAGGCCTCAATTACATCTCCTGCATTTCCTTTAGATAATATCATTCTAGTAGTTGAAATATTTAAAGATAATCTAAGTAATGTAGTTAACAATAACATGGATGGAAATATTGCAAACTGCAAAGGTTCCTTATTATATATGGAAATTAGCAATATTAATAGAGCCAGTGCTATATTCATACTCAATAAAAAGTCTAGCAGCCCTAAGGGAACTGGTATTATAATTATTACTACTACTGCTATTACTGCAAGGGATACTACTATATCACCAAACCTCATTTTTTTGCCTCCTAGTTCACATTCTTAATCTTATATACATAAGCCAAGACTTCAGCAACTGCCTGGTATAAATTAGGAGGAATATATTCTCCTATATCCACACTAGCATAAAGAGCCCTTGCCAAAGGCTTATTCTCAACTGTGATAACTTCATTTTCTTTAGCAATTCTTTTTATATTTTGAGCTATAAGATCCTTTCCCTTAGCTATGACCATGGGGGCTTCTTGCTTCTCATTATCATATAAAAGAGCTATTGCATAGTGAGTTGGATTTGTAATTATTACATCTGCCTTTGGAACTTCTTGCATCATCCTACTCATAGCCATTTTTCTCTGTCTTTCTTTAATCTTTCCCTTTATTTTAGGGTCTCCCTCCATTTGCTTATATTCTTCTTTAATCTCCTGTTTACTCATTTTTAAATCCTTCTCAAATTGCCACTTTTGATAGAAATAATCAAAGAAACCTAATACTAATAGTATGACACTTCCTCTGATTCCAATTGCCACAGCTCTATCAAACATGTACCCTCCAATTTGACTTACATCCATATCTATTGCATTTAAAAAATTCACTGCCTCTTTAATTATATATTTAAATAAAACATATCCAACTAGACTAATCTTTAATATGGACTTAAAAAATTCTACCACATTTCTAATTGAAAATAATCTCTTAAAACCGCTTATAGGATTTATTTTATTTAAGTCAAATTTAAGACTTTTAGTTGTAAATAAAAAACCAATTTGCATATAGTTACAAGCTAAACCAGTAACAAGGGCAATTCCAGCAATTGGCATAAAAATTTGTAAAATTTTAACGATAACATTAATAGACAATGCAGTAGCTGTCTTTATTGTAAAGTCATCCACATATTGTATTTCAAATAACATATTTTTAGTAAAAGTAGCTATATTTGTATATATATATGAACCCAAAAATTTTAAAGCCACAAATACAACGAGTAGTACGAAAGCTGTATTTATTTCTTTACTCTTTAATACTTGTCCTTTATCTCTAGCTTCTTTTCTTCTCTTCGGGGTAGCTTTCTCTGTTTTTTCACCTGAAAATAGTTGCAAATTTATTTCTAACTTCATTCTTATATCATCCTCTTGTAAGACTATTGAACAACTCATATATTGATTCAATCATTCTATCAGATATATTAGTATATATTCCTAAATATATAGGTAGTAGTATGATTAGTACTGATAGACCCACTATTATTTTAAGGGGCATTCCTACTACAAAAACATTCATTTGAGGCATAGTCCTAGCAAGTATTCCTAATAAAACATTTGCTAGGAATATGGAAACTATAACAGGTGCAGCAATTTTAAAGGCAATAATAAAACTTGTGGAAAATATTTTAGTAACCAAATCTAGTATAAACGTGCCATTAATCGTGCTACCTATAGGTATATATTTAAAACTATCTACTATGGCATATATTACCTTGTGATGAGCATTAGAAGATAAAAATACCAATACAGAAATTAAATAGAAAAAATTAGCTGTTAAGGGCACTTGTGTATCATCTTGCGGGCTTATCACGTTAGCCATAGAAAAACCCATTTGCAAATCTATTATAAACCCTGACATATACACAATTGTATAGTACAGATAAGCTATCATTCCTATACTCATACCTATAATACTTTCTTTTAAGATATTAAGTCCAAATGATAGAAACGTACTATTATCAATCAAATTTGGAATTTCCATGAATGGAAATATTATTATTGCTATTAAAAAACTGAGTATTATTTTAATATTGTTTAGTATGATTTTATCCCTAAAAAATGGAATGCTCACTATTATTCCAATAATTCGTGATAAAACTAATAAAAATACATCCTTATTGTTTAAAAATTTTAATACTATATCCATATTTCATCCTTATTTATTGTATATACTTGTCTATATTTAAAAAAAGACCTTCTGTATAATCCACTATAGTATTTAATATCCATGGTCCAAATACTATAATTGCAATTAATACTGATAGTATTTTAGGAACAAATGTCAAAGTTTGTTCCTGAATTTGTGTAGTCGCTTGAAATATACTTATGGCTAGTCCCATAAATAAAGATAACATAAGCATAGGAGCAGCTAATAAAATTACTTTTGTCATTGATTGTTGTAACAATTCTACAATTAAACCTTGACTCATTTTCCCACCTCTAATTAAAACTTAGCATTAATGATTTTATTATTAAATTCCAACCATCTACCAATACAAATAATAGTATCTTAAATGGTAATGATATCATCACTGGTGGTAACATCATCATTCCCATAGACATTAAAGTACTGGCTACTACCATATCAATCATTATAAATGGAATAAATATTATAAACCCGATTTGAAACCCTGTCTTAAGCTCACTTATTATAAAAGCTGGTATAAGAGCCTTATTGGGAATATCCTCTAAAGTGGCAGGCTCATCTGAATTAGATATATTAATAAATAATGCCAAGTCCTTTTCTCTAGTTTGCCTAAACATAAACTCCCTTAAAGGCTCCATACCATACTCAATGGCTTCCTCTTGAGATATTTGTTCATTTGTATATGGCACTATAGCTTTCTCATTTATTTCAGTAGCTATAGGAGCCATTACAAAGAACGTTAAAAATAAGGCTAAACCAACCATTATTTGATTTGGTGGTGTAGTTTGAGTTCCAACTGCCTTTCTAATAAAGGACAAAACTATTATTATTCTAGTAAAACATGTCATCATTATTAATATGGATGGAGCAAGAGCAAGTATAGTAAATAGAAATAAAATTTCAATGCTACTAGATACTTCTCTTGGCGTATTAGCTTTTCCTAAACTTAATCCTATCTTAGGAATTGATAAAGTAGTTTCAGCATAAGACCCATTTGTTGACATAATTAATATAATTAGTACAAGAAAAACAATCTTGATTTTAGGAAAACTCTTCATATTTTTCGTCCTTATCTTTTTTTGTATTTTATAGCTTCATTTATCTTTCCTTTAAATATTTCTTTAAAATCAAAACTTTCCTTATCTTCTTTAAATTTTTCTATCGTTTCTTTTGAAATTTTTTCTATAAAATTTATTTCATTTTTTCCTATGGCTAATATGTAATATTCATCTAATATTTCAACTATATTTATAGATTTATTTACACCTAAGTTAAACTTATATATAACTTTAAATGGTGCTTTACCTATAAATTTATTACTCTTACTAACTAATAAATTAGTAACAAAGTAAGTTAATCCTAATACTAACAAGAAGCTTATGAAAGCACTCAAATAATATTTAAAGTTAATTTCAACTTCCCCTCTCTATTTATCCTAAAACTTTTTTAACAGCTTCTATAATTCTATCTGCCTGGAATGGCTTTACAATAAAATCTCCTGCACCAGCTTGTATAGCTTCAATTACCATAGCCTGTTGTCCCATGGCAGAACACATAACAATTTTAGCTGCCGGATTTATCTTCTTTATTTCTTTTACTGCTTGAATTCCATCTACTTCTGGCATAGTAATATCCATTATGACTAAATCAGGTCCTAATTCTTTATATTTTTCAATAGCTTTAGCTCCATTTTCAGCCTCACCTAAAACATTATATCCATATTTTGTTAAAACATCTTTTACCATCATTCTCATAAATGCTGCATCATCTACTACTAAAATTCCTTTTGACATATAAATTCCTCCCTATCAAAGTTAATAATTAATATTATTTTTTGTTTTGTTTTACTATGTCTGTAACTCTTATACCATAGTTTTCATCAATTACTACAACTTCTCCCTTTGCCATAAACTGCCCATTAACTAGTATATCTAAGGGCTCTCCAACTAATTTATCTAGTTCTATTACCGTTCCTGGAGAAAAGGATAATATTTCACTAATCTTTTTTGTAGTTCTTCCAAGTTCAACAGTAACTTCAAGTGGCACATCTCTTATTAATCCAATATTTCCTCTTTCAGCATACTTTGGTGTATCATCAAAAGAATCAAATTGTACTGGCTGAACATTAACAGGTTGTGGTATATTCACTTGAGCAGTACTAGCTAATGCTGGTTCATGGTTTTCTATAGGCGCATTATATAAAATACCAGGAGAAGCTTGAGTATTATTTATTTCCCTTTGAGTATTATTTGTACCCCTATCTATATTATCATATTTTGTAATATGATTGCTATTATCTGTCGACTCTTCTACAAAATTTATTTCAGTTTTTACATCTTCACTTATTTCTACACTTCCCATAGATGCTTCATATAAGGATTTCACCATGTTTTTTGCAAACTCTATAGGGATAATTTGCATTATTTCACTATCTATTAAATCTCCCACTTCCATCCTAAAGGCTACTTTTACAATTTGATCGTCATAGTCTATAAAATCGAAGGACTCTAGGCTTTTAGCAAAGTTTGCTGATATGGCCTTTGGGGGATTAATATCAATTTTATTATTAAACATTTCTGATAGGGATGTGGACGAAGATCCTACCATTTGATTCATGGCTTCTCCGATGGCACTTAGATGAAGCTCTGTCAATTCACCAGCAGTATTTGTTCCATCTCCTCCCATCATCAAATCTGTTATTATCTTTACATCTTCTTCCTTTAAAACTAAAAGGTTTGTCCCTTCTATCCCTTCTTTATAACTTACTTCTACTGCAACGAAAGGAATAGGATATTGATTTGCTAGTTCATTCATACTAAGCATAGTTACTTTAGGGGTAGTTATATTTACCCTCTGCCCTAGTAAAGTAAATAGAGTAGTAGCAGAAGTTCCCATACTTATATTCCCAAGTTCTCCAAGTGCATCCTTTTCATCCTCAGTAAGAGTTGCACCATCAAGGCTATTGGTACTACCAAAGTTATTCGTCCCAAAGTCACTAGGAGCTGAAGCTGGTGCTGGTGCTTGAGAAGTTCCGTTAAGTAGAGCATCTATTTCTTCCTGTGAAAGCATGTCTGCCATATTATTCATCTCCTTTCGTAAGGACATTTTCAATTCTTATAGCCATTTTATTGCCCTTAGTTCCTATTTTTCCTGTATATTTTAAATTTTTACCTACATACACTTTTGCATCTTGTTTAATAGTTGCATCTATTGGTATAACATCTCCTATTTGTAATTCTAAAAAGTCTCTTACAGTTATAGAAGAGGTGCCTAATATGGCTTTAACTATTATGTTACTTTTTTCAATTCTTTTCTCGATAATTTCTTCATCTTCTTTTGTGCTTTCTTTTGTTTTAGTATTAAACCAAAACTTTGTATTAAGCTTGGGAAGTATGGGCTCTACTAATATATGTGGTATGCATATATTAATCATCCCTTCAATTTCTCCTATTTTAATATTCAGTGTTACTAACGCTATAGTTTCATTTGGGGAAACTATTTGAGCAAATTGAGAATTAGTTTCTATCTTTTCGATTTTAGGTCTTAGCTCAATTACATTTTCCCAAGGATCTTTTAACAATTTTGCCATTTCTCTTACTATCTTTTTCAGTAATGATAGTTCTATCTCAGTAAATCCTCTTTTTTCCTCAAATAAATCACCATTCCCTCCTAATAGCCTGTCTACAAAAGAAAAAGCTATATCTGGTCCTATATCCATTATTATTTGACCCTCTAGGGGAGAAAAGTCAACAATTCCTAGTATAGTTGGATTTGATATAGAGTTTGTAAACTCATAATTAGATAATTGTTCTACACTTATTACTTCCACACTTACAAGACTTCTTAAATATCCTGATAAAAAATTCTTCAAAAGCCTTGCATAGTTTTCATGGATAATGTGCAAAGTTCTTATCTGATCTTTAGGGAATTTATCAGGTCTTCTAAAATCATAGTCTTTAATTTTTACTTCGTTTATTTCTTCTTTTATTTCTTGGGCATCTACTTCCCCTGTACTTAATGCTTGCAAAAGTTGGTCTATCTCACTTTGTGATAGTACATCTGACAATTAAATTCCCCCCTCTACTATTGAACTATGAATTCTACGAAAAAGATATCCAGTATTTCATTTGAGGGCACAATTTTTTTAACTTCTTTTAAAATTTCTTTTCTCAAAGCTTGCTGTCCACCAACTACTAGTAAATCTTCCTCTCTTTTATTTCCTAATGTCTCTAAAATTGCATTTTTAATTTTAGAATTTTTTTCATTAAATTTTTCGATTAATTTTTCATCGGAAATTTCAATATCCATATTAATCTTTAAGATTCTTCTACTGTCTTGTACGTTAGCGTAGATTTCCCCTAGTGAATGAGTATATGTTTTTACTTCTTTAGGCTCCTCCTTCTTGTCCTTTGATGTTGTATAAAATATAGTTCCACCAAGTACAATTGCAGTTATTATAAACCCTATTACGCTGTACATTATAACTTTTTTAGTAGTCATTTAATCCACCCTTTATCTAATATTATGATTGTGAAAAATCAGAACGCAAAATTAATATATCTACCCTTCTATTCTTAGCTTTATTTTCCATAGTATCATTTGGCGCTACAGGATGATATTGACTATATCCTGAGGCTGATAGTCTTTTAGGCTCCACATATGTATCTTCTATTAAAAATCTAACCACATTAGAAGCTCGTGCAATGGATAATTCCCAATTGGTAGGATATTTTTTGGACCTAATAATAGGATCCGAATCCGTATGACCTTCTACAGTAATGTATTTAGATTTGAATTCTTCCTGTTTAATTATATCTCCTAAAAACCTTAAGGTTTCTTTAGAATTCTCTTTAAGTTCTGCCTCTCCAGAACCAAAGAGTACATTTTCATTAAGTCTTATTAAAAGTCCTCTTGATTCTAACTCTACAAAAATTTCATTTTCCATCTCATTTTCTATTAAGTAGTTATTTATTTTTTCTTCCATTACTCTAAAATTTTCAATTTCTCTCAATTGTTTTGTTAGTTTATCCTCGTTTAATCCCTTATTTATATACTCACTACCATCAATAGTTTTCCCTGCATGTAATACTCCTGCTGATCCTTGAAAGGACTTCATAACAGCAGTAAACTTCCTTTGGTCTATTGTGGAAAATGCAAATAATAGTACGAAAAAACACAATAATAAGGTCATCAAGTCACTAAAGGTAGTCATCCATTCTGGTGATCCACCTTTTGCTTCTTCAGATTTTTTCCTCTTTGCCATCTAACCTTCAGCTCCCTCTGAACTATCCTCTAGTCCTTTTCTCATACTTGGAGGAAGGAAGGATTCTAGTTTCACTTCAATTATTCTTGGGTTCTCACCAGCTTGTATTGACAATAAGCCCTCAACCATAACTTCCTTTATTAGCATTTCTTCCTTACTTCTTAATTTTAATTTTGTAGCTATAGGTATAAATACTAAATTTGCCAAAACGGCTCCATAAAATGTGGTAATAAGTGCTACTGACATTTTAGGCCCTACGGATGTTGGATCTTCCAAACTCTGTAACATATTAATTAATCCAATTAGGGTTCCTATCATACCAAATGCAGGGGCAAAAGCTCCTAAAGCATCAAATATACTTCTACCTTCCCCATGTCTTTCATCTATAAATGCCAATTCCGTTTCTAATATGTTTCTAACTAACTCTGGATCAGTTCCATCTACTATAAGCATTATACCTTTTTTTAAAAAATCATCATCAATTTTTGATGCAGCTTCCTCAAGGGCAAGCAAACCTTCCCTTCTAGCCACATTGGCTATTTCCACAATTTGATTTATACTTTCTTGATAATTAATAGAACCACCTTTAAATGCCTTTTGTGCTACGTTAAAAGCAGCCTTTACTTTATTCATTGGATAGGCTACAAACAATCCTGCAATAGTTCCTCCAATAACAATAAGTATAGAAGGCAGGTTGTAAAATGTTAAGATGCTTCCTTCAAGTAGGATACTTCCTCCTATTAGTGCCAATCCCAAAACTACTCCAATAATACTTCCTAAATCCAATCTCTACACCTCATCTCTATAATTATTGTTCTACAGTGAAATTGTTATAAATTTTTCTTTTATATTTTAATATTTTTTCTATTATTTCACTATCTTCTTCTAAAACTACTATTTTCTTTCCTGATATTAAAGTGATTGTAGTATCTGGATTATTTTCTACAGATTCTATTAATTCACAGTTGAGAATAAAATCTTTCCCATTTAATTTTTTTAGCCTAATCATCTTATCATCCTTTATTTGTTGCAGGCTTTTTAAAGCCTGCAACTAATTATTACCTTTTGATATTTACTAACTCTTGAAGCATTTCATCTGTTGTGGATATTATCTTAGAATTTGCTTGAAAGCCCCTTTGAGTAGTAATCATATTTGTAAACTCCCTAGCTAAGTCCACATTAGACATTTCTAATGCTCCAGGATTTAATTGAGCAAATCCATTGGCTCCTGGCAAGCCTACAACAGCTTCTCCTGAGTTTCTAGTCTTTATAAACATATTAGATTCAGTCTTTTGAAGACCAGCAGGGTTACTGAAATTTGTCAGTGCAACTCGCCCTAGTACTCTCCTTTGTCCATTCGAAAAACTTCCCACAATCTCACCACTTGGAGATATGGAATATCCATCAATTTTCCCTTGAGGGTAACCCTTTATTTTAGTTGCGGACGCATTGGATGCATCGGCAAATTGAGTAAGTTTAGCTAGATCCATACTAAATGATAATGCACTTGCCCCTGCCGTTAAATCAGTTCCAATAGTAAAGTCCATCTTAGTATCAACTGAACTTACTTGTCCATCTTTATCAAAAGTTAATGTAAAGGTGTCTGCTTTAAACCCGTCTCCTCCTGTTGGAGCTTTTCCATCCGTATATGGTCCATTTGTTTCTCCATCCACTAGCATAGCACCATCGTCATCTAAATAGAAGGCATCTACTTGCCATGTACTTGTTGGATCGCTACCAGCTGTAGAACTCATCTTTGTAAACATTAACTTAACCTGATGTACATTACCAAAATCATCAAAGACTTGTACCGTAGTCTCTCTGCCTAGTGCTTCTGATAATTTTTCATTTTTTTGAGTGTATACGGGATGTCCCACTGATTTACTCAATTCCTCATCCCAATTGTATATGGCATCATCACCATTAGCTGCTATTACCTTAGCAGTATTATCTATATCACTTAATTCCTTTGTGTTAGAATCTAAATTTCCTGTAAATGTTACTATATCTTCTCCTGGAATAGGTGGATTAGATGGTTTTGTAGCTTGTGGCGGATAAACTGCCGAGAAATCTATCTTAAGCCCTTCTATACTACTTTTTAAATTTCCAGTTTCATCGGCCATATAGCCAAGAACTTTAAATCCATCTTGAGTAACTAGGTTACCGTCCCCATCAACTAAGAAATTTCCTGCCCTTGTATAATATCTATTTAATGCATTTGCATCATCTGATACCATGAAAAATCCTTCTCCATTTATCATTATATCAGTAGCCCTATCAGTTCTTTCTAGAGATCCTCTAGTATGTACCACATCTATAGCTCCCACATCTACACCTAATCCAATTTGAACCGGGTTAGTACCTCCAGTTCCACCTTCAGCTCCACTGGCCCCTTTTACAGTTTGATTGAAAGTTTCTTTAAAAGTTACCCTTGACCCTTTAAATGCCACCGTGTTTACATTGGCAATATTATTCCCTATTATATCCATCTTCATCTGATGTGCACTAAGTCCAGACACAGCAGAGTACATTGAACGCATCATAGTCTTTTGACCTCCTTATATTTGCTGTAATTTGTCTTATCAATCATTCAAAGACTAAGCCCCCTTAAAAGGTCCAGCTATATGATTACAGCCCCATCTATATTAGTAAATATATTATCCGTCAAATCATTTTCTGAAGCCACAGTGATTATAGTTTTGCTTGCCACATTGGCAATCACTGCCTTTTTATTCATTAGTATTAATGAATCCTTAATGCCCTTTTGTTTTGCTTTATGTAGTGCATTTTCAATTTTATTAATTTCCTCTTTGTTAAAATCAATTTTTCTACTCTCAATTCTCTCTTTAGCGTGCTTAGAAAATTTAACCTTATTATTATTTTCTATTTCCTTTAGGATGTTGCTAAAATTCTTGTTTTGGTAGTTAGAATTTCTTATTACTGAATTACTGATAGTTATAGGTTTATTATTAATCCTCATAATAAATCCACCTACTCATTATTACTTTCTACTGGAGTTGTTCCTTCGGTGTTACCTTCATTATCTCCTTCTTCACTGCCTTCATCGCCATTGTTATCTTTTATTATATCTAGCATTTCCTTGTTTATATTATAATTTAACTTTTGTATTTCAAGGCTTAATCCATTATAGGACTCCATTCTCTCTGTAAAATCTTTCATAGTATCATTTAGATTCTGTGTTTGTTCCAAAGAGCTAAATTGAGCCATTTGAGATATAAATTCTTTATCTTCCATTGGATTTAATGGATCTTGATATTTTAATTGAGTGACTAATAGGTTTAAAAAGGCATCTTTTCCTAAGGCGTCATTGCTACTGGTACTTTTTTCAGAATTACTAGTAGAGTTTTGAGTTACATTATTCGTATTATTGAACTCATTCCATGATATACCCTTAATTTCATTTACAGCCATATTGTGCCTCCTATCCTAGATTATTTATAGTTCCTGAGTGGATAACATCTACATTTGCTTCATTAAATGTGTCTTCTATGTTTTCATCCATATGAATCTTAGATTTTCCTCTGTTATTCTTAAAGTTCATAAATTGTTGAGCTGATTCGTTAGAATCATCTTTACTTATATCCACACTAAATTCACCTATGGAAAATCCTTTTTCTTCTAGGGAATCTTTCAGATTTTGAAAATTAGATTCTAAGGTTTCTTTTACAACTTGATTTTCAGCTACTATCTTTGCTACTACCATTTCTCTTTCTACCTCTATTTTCATGGTGATTTTCCCCAAATGTTCAGGCCTTAAGTTTATAGTCATTTCAGAACCATTTTCCTTAAGGTTTACACTAGCCTTTTCTACTATCTGTTCAATTACTTTAATGGAATCTATTTGTGTAGTTATATTACTTTGTACTTTAGGTAACTGATCAATAACAGGTATATCCTTTATGTTCATATTTTCATTTCTTAGATTATATATATCCATCTTTCCATTTTTCGAAAAACTTTCTTCTACCTTTTCACCTTGGAACTGGATATTCTTTTCTCTTTTTCCTTCTCTGCCTTCGCTTTCTGATTTCTCATTGTTTTTAAGAGAGATTTTATCCTTATTTAGTTCAACAATCTTATTAATCTCATTATCAGATGACAATTGCAATTCTTCGCCTTCATCATTTTGAGCATATTCTCTTATGTTCTTTAATAAATCTCCTGTAATTTTTTTCATTTCATCAGCATTTAACTCTAGTAAAGAACCTCCATTTAACTCATTTTCTAATATACTCTTTATTTTTTCATACAACTCAGAATTGTTCATAAAACTGTCATTTTGGCTTAGTAGATTCTTTATTTCTTCCAAGTTTGCCATAATATTTTCTTGAACAATAACCTGATCCTTATCAATTGATTCACTAGTATTAAGTTCTATTGAACGTATAGCTTCATATAGTCCTATAATCTCATCCATATTCTGACTTAAGCTTTCTTTCCCATCCACCTGTTCTTCTTCTATCTCATTAATTGACTTGTCCTTATTAATTTCATTTTGAGATTTTTTAGTACTAGAAACAGAACTTTTATCATCATTACTTTTTTTATTTACTTTATCATTTTTTTCATTAACTTCATTATTTTCAGGTTCAGCTTTTTTATGGGCTTCATCTAATTTTTTTCTAAAATCATTATCTTTATTAAACTTTACGCCCATAGGGTCCTTACTATTGCCCATTAAAATATTATTAGTTTCCAAAAATGAGTTTTGATTGAAATTTACATTCATCTATTCTCACCTCCTTTCTAGTTTGGTAATGCTAATCCCTTTGATATATCTGATGCTAAACTAGTATCTAGATTAGCTAAGACATTTCCTATTGTTTGTTGCTTTAATCTCCCTAATAAGGATATGGCTATATCTTTATCTGATATATTAATTACTTGTCCATTTTCTAATTGAAATGTTTTTTCTCCATTTCTATTTGTGTAAAGTTTTTCGATTATATTAGCAATATCCGCTTCTGCCATTTTTGAATAAACTCTTTCAAGTTCCCCTATTTTCTCATTATAGTCTGTATATATTTTTATAGCTTCCATTAAACTAGGAGTTAATGTATCTTCATTATTTTCCAATATTTCATCATTTTTCATTTGATTTAATAGTTCATAAATAAACTCTTTATCTTCTATTAAAGCTATAACTTCACCACTTTTTTTCACATCCATATTTCTATATATAGTAGATAGTTCATTAATTTTGTATTTTTTTGTATTCCCTATAATTTCTACTAAATTTTCTCCGTTTTCCGCATTATATATTTTAGCATACTTTAATAATTCTTCTTTTTTATTTTTCATTTTTGCTAGTTCGTTAAGGAACTTTATTTTTTTTTCTGGATCATAATATTGTAAAAACTTATCCACTTGTGTTTTTTCGAGATTTTCCAAAATCCCCAAAGCATCTTTTTCTTTCATGTACTCAATAGTCTTTGCCATGTCCTCATAAGTCACTTCTTTATTTTCTATTTGACTTTTAATTTCATTTACCAAATTTGCCGTAGATAAATTTTCATAGTACTTTGCCCTATCTCTTAAACTGTTTTCCTTTGTATTGTCTATTTCATCAATAGTGGCTAATAATATATCCTTTTTCATATTTTTGTTCCTCATATTTTCTAATACATGATTGGCCTTTTCCTTGTCTATACTTATCATCTTTTTAATTAAATCCGAGTACAATTCTTCATCTTCTTGCTGTATAATTGTCAGTTTATCTGAAACAGTATTCACATCTAATGTATTAAAATAATTAGCTACCATATCCTTTTGTGCTTCTCTCTCCTCTTTAGTAGGAATACTTTCAAAGTATTGGCCCACCATACCTGGAGCTTCTTTTAGGTACTTATTAGCATTATATTGAAAGGTCTTATTGGTACTATATATTGCTCCAAATATTAAAAGGGGCATTATTGTAAATACACTAACCACAATACCTATTATTTTAAATGTAGATAATCCACTTTTTTCTTTTACTTTCTTATCTCCAGACATCTTCTCCCCCTAGTTGCTTTTAAAATTCTTATATGTAACCAATTCATCTACTAAAAGTACTTCTTGCCTTTTCTCCCATTCTACAAACTTTTCTCTTTCTTTTTCCTTAAACTTCTCCATTATTTTTCTTTCTTTCACTGCTTTTACTAATTCTTCTCTTTTTTCATTAACTATACCTTTACACACTTGTATGTCTTTTTCCTTTTTTTCTATATTAGTACTTAAATTGTTCATATACGAATTATATTGTTGTAAAAAAATCACATTGGTTCCTTCTTTTACACTATTACTTATAGTTCCAATGCAATTATTTTTCTCATCTACCAAAGAATTTAGCTTATTCTTTTGAATATCCAATTCCTTCTGAGCCCCCGCCAATTTGCCCTTGGCAGCTTCTTCCATTCTTTCCTTAATTTGTATAATATTTTCATATTTAAACTTAAATCCATTCAATTTTCACACACTCCTAATCAAATATGTTATTTAGTTCTATCATGGATTCTTCAAAGTTTATCTCTTCCTCTATTCCCTGTCTTAAAAATTCATTTATTTTATCAATCATTTTAATTGAATAATCAATTTTAGGATCACTTCCTGGTACATATGCCCCAATGTTAATCAAATCTTCTGCTTCCTTAAATGTGGCCAATGTATTTCTCAATTTATTGGCATTATTTTTATGATCTAAACTTGCTATATTAGGCATAACCCTACTTACGCTAGCTAATATATCAATGGCAGGATAATGGTTTTGATTGGCAAGCTTTCTTGATAAAACAATATGCCCATCTAAAATACCCCTTACCGTATCTGTTATAGGTTCATTTAAATCGTCTCCGTCCACTAACACTGTATATAGGGCTGTAATTGACCCTTTACTTGAATTTCCTGATCTCTCTAACAACTTTGGCAGTGCAGCAAATACAGAAGGCGTGTATCCCCTTGTAACAGGTGGTTCTCCTACAGCTAATCCTACCTCCCTTTGAGCCAGGGAAAATCTAGTTAGGGAATCCATTAAAAGCATTACATTTTTCCCTTGATCTCTAAAATATTCAGCTATGGCTGTAGCTATTAATGCTCCCTTCATCCTTACAAGAGCTGGTTTATCTGATGTTGCAACTACAAGTACGGAACGCTTTAAACCTTCTTCTTTCAAATCATTTTCAATAAATTCCCTTACTTCCCTACCACGTTCTCCTATAAGGGCTATAACATTTATATCAGCCTTAGTGTTCCTTGCAATCATTCCCATTAATGTACTTTTACCCACACCACTACCAGCAAATATACCAATTCTTTGTCCCACTCCACAAGTTAGTAAGCCGTCAATGGATTTTACTCCTAGAGATAGGGGTTCTCTTATTTTTTTTCTTGTTAAAGGGTTGGGGGGTTGATTATTAACTGGATATATATGTTTAGTGTCAAATGTTCCTAAATCATCTATGGGATTTCCCAATCCATCTAGTATCCTACCAAGGAGTTCTTCTCCAACCTTTACACTTAAAGACCTTCCCGTTGCAACTACTCTACTTCCTGGTCCTATTCCATCCATTTCTCCTAAGGGCATAAGTAATACCTTGGAATCATTAAATCCTACTACTTCAGCTTTTATACATCCTGTACTTTTCAGTGGATAAATTTCACATATCTCCCCTAGGTTTACAGCTGGGCCATTTGACTCTACCATTAACCCAACTACCCTAGATACTTTCCCTGTATATTTTATTAAATCTATATTTTCCAAAGCACTCTCATACTTTAAAAAGTTTATCATCTAGGCATTTTCCTCACTCTCTAGCATGTCATGAAACATTTTTTTAATCTCATTAAACTGAGTTTGTACACTTGAATCTATACTACCCGAACTAGTTTCTAGGATACAACTACCCTTTTCTAAAGATGAATCCTTTTTGATTCTTATATTTTCCACATTAGGAATTAAACATATTATTTTATTTTCCAGAGCTTTTGTATTCTCATAATCATCTTCACTTACCCTTATGACTATTTCCTCTGTATAGGCACACTTATCTAAGGCAGATTTCACAAGGCCTAATATATAATCATCATTTTCATCCATCTCTTTATCTAATACCTTCCCTGCTATATCCACAATGAGATTTATAGCTTCTTTTTCAGTTTTTTCATATAGTACCGCTTTTTCTTCTAATAATATCTTTTTTATTTCCAATGCTTCATCTATATGGTGAGAAGCTTCTTTCTTCCCACCTTCATATCCATCATTGAATCCAGCATTTTTACCTTCTAAATATCCTTCATCATAACTTTTTTTCTTTAATTCTTCAGCTTCTTCCTTAGCCTTTTCAATTAAAGATTGAGCTTTCTTTTCAGCTTCCTTGTACTTATCATCTATCATTAAATCTAACTGAGCTATTTTCTTTTCATATTCTTCTTTGTACAAGCTATCATAATCAAAGATTTCTCTTTCTTCTGTTAAAGCTATTTCTTCTACTATATTTTTTTCATAATTTATTAATTCCTTAGTATTTCCTATGTTAACTACTGAAGACTTATAGACCCTAGACAATGATCTCATCGCCTCCTCCTCTTGCAATTATAAGCTCACCAGCTTCCTCTAATTTTCTAATTATATTAACAATCTTTTGTTGTGATTCTTCCACATCGCGCAACCTAACAGGTCCCATAAATTGCATATCCTCTTTTATCATCTCAGCCATACGCTTAGACATATTCTTAAATATAATCTCTTGTACCTCTTCGGTAGCTCCCTTAAGCGCAATAGCCAAATCATTATTATCCACATCTCGCATGAATCTTTGGATAGATGACCCATCCAGTGTAACCACATCTTCGAATACAAACATTCTTTTCTTTATATCTTCTGCTAATTCCACGTCTTCTACTTCTAATTTTTCCATAATAAACTTTTCTGTTCCCCTATCAACAGCATTAAGTAAATCAACAATAGCTTGTATACCACCTGCTGAAGTGTAATCTTGAGTCACCATAGAAGCTAACTTATCCTCTAACACAGATTCGACTTCCTTAATTATTTCCGGTGTAGTTCTATCCATAGTAGCAATCCTCTTAGCTACCTCAGCTTGTTTATTTTGCGGTAAAGACGATAGTATTTGTCCAGCTTGGTGTGCTTCTAAATAAGAAAGTATTAATGCTATAGTCTGAGGATGTTCGTTTTGTATGAAATTTAATAATTGATTAGCATCTGCTTTTCTGGCAAAGTCAAAGGGCCTTACCTGTAAAGATGCCGTTAATTTATGGACTATATCAAAGGCCTTTTGTGAACCCAAGGCCTTTTCTAATACTTCTTTAGCGTAATTTATTCCACCCTCTGAAATATATTCTTGTGCTAAACATATCTCATAAAATTCTCCTAAAACATCTTCCTTTTCCTCAGATGTTATTTTTCTCATATTAGCTATTTCTAAAGTTAGTTCCTCTATTTCATCCTCACTTAAATGCTGAAATATCTTCGCTGACTTATCTGGCCCTAAAGATATCAATAGTACTGCAGCTTTTTCCTTACCTGTCAAATCGCCTTTTCGAGCCATTTTCATTCCTCCTACTCTTCATTTAACCAATTTTTCAATAATTGAGATACGGCCTGAGGATTTTTCTCTACAAACTTATTTATCTGCTTCTTGTATTCAGACTTTTCGCTTATTTCGATTTCATCAAATTCCTCGTCTATTAGTAGATCTGTAGACATTTTTCTTTCTGTTTCTTGCTTTTTCTTCCTATTTTGTATACTGTATGCTATAAATCCTAGTAGACCAATTATAAATACTCCAATTACTCCTAAAGCCCAAACCGGTATATCCTTTAATACAGTTATTCCAGTTCTCTCATTTTTAATTTCTTCAAATCTATCAGCAATAGTATTATCAAAACTTTTCGCCATTACTTTTACAACTTTAGTATCTAGCCCAGCAGAAGCAGATACTATACCTATTATTTCATTTTTATTTTCTTCCGTTAACTCTTTCCCGGGTAATATATTGCTGTTTATTAATACGGCAACAGTTATATCCTTTACTTGCCCTTGGGCTTTAACTAATTTTTTTCTAGTTTCATTTAATTCATAGTTAATAGTTTTATTATTCTTATTATACTCAGATCCACTAGAGGTTCTCTCTAAATATTCCGGTATCTCCCCTTCATTAGAATCTATCCCTGGCACCCCTCCACTAATTGGGTTATTGACAGATTTTTCATTTGACTCATTCATACTTCTCACTAACCCATTTGTTTCATCCTTAATAGGAGGTTCATATGCCAATACACTTGTTTCTTCACTATCGAAGTCTAATTTGGCATTTACCATAACGGCCACATTTCCGTTTCCATAGATAGTAGCTAAAAATCCAGTTATATCTTCTCGTAGTTCATTCTGAACCTTTTCTTGCAAAGCCAATTGATTTGATGCATCAAATTCTTCTCCATTGTCACTCTTTGTAAGTACTTCCCCTTTGTTATTAACAATTGATACATCCTTTGGGTCTAAACTCTTAACAGAATTTGTTACAAGCATCACTATTCCATCCACTTGTTTTTTGTTTAACTTATACCCTTCTTCTAACTCCACAAATACAGATGCCTTAGATTTTTTATTCTGAGTTATAAAGTTGCTATCATCTGCAATTGTTAAATCAACCCACGCCCAGGTTATTCCCTCTATGGCTTCTATAGTTTGTGCAATAGAATTCGTTTGTGCAATTTCATATCTATTTTTTCTTTCTTCATTAGTCATAGTCAAACTAGAATTTGTAAGCATACTTTCATAAGAAAACCGCTCCCCAGGAATTCCTTCCATGGCAAGTTGAGCTTTTGCCGTGTTCTTATATTCCTTAGGTACAAGTATACTATTCCCTGTCTCATCATCTTTCCATGGTATGCCAACCTCATCTAATTTTTTAGTTATCTCCCCTGCTTTTTTAGGATTTAATTCATCGTATAAAGTTACATATTGGGGCCTAGTTAGATAATACATGAGCAGAGTAATACTTAAAACTATTATAAGTCCGCTAGCACCAATTTTTATTTTTTGTTTTTTATCCATATTAGTATAAAATTCATCCAACTGTTTTTTCGTCTGTTCTAGGATGTTGCCCATTGGTTCACCTCATTCCACTACTTCTTCCTATACTTGTAATCTCATTATTTCCTTATAGGCATCTAGAACCTTATTCTTAACCTCTATCATGAACCCTAGAGCTACTTCCGACTTTTGTGCCGCTATCATGACCTCGTGAATATTATCTAATTCTCCAACAGCAGCTTTTTTTTCTAGTTCTTGAGATTGTGCCTCATATTCGTTCACTTTATTTAAATAATCCTTAAAATAATTGCCAAAATCTGCACTTATTTTGTTAGATTTTTTATTTTCCAAATCATTACTGGTATTAATCATTAAGTTGTTAACTTTCACAGCCAAGCCCTCCAGTTTATTTTCCAATTTCCAATGCTTTCATAAGCATTCCCTTTGTAGAATTTATTGAGGTAATATTTGCCTCAAATGACCTTGTAGCCGATACCATATTAATCATTTCTGTCACTATGTCAACATTGGGCATCTTCACATATCCATCCTTATCTGCATCTGGATGTCCTGGCTCATATATCATTCTAAAGGGTGATTTATCTTCAACAATAGCAGATACTTCCACTCCCCCACCACTTGGGTTTTGTCTGTTTGATTCTCCTTTTAAAACTTCTTCAAAACTTGGACTCTTTTTTTGAAACACAGCCATTTGCCTTCTATAAGGCGAACCATTGCTCGTCCTAGTCGTATTGGCATTAGCAATATTTTTAGATATAATATCCATTCTAAGCCTTTGGGCTGTCAAACCTGACGCACTTGTGTTTATTGAACTAAATAATCCCACTAATTACTACCTCCCGTCTCTTACTACCATTTTCATTTTTTTAAAGTCACTTGAGATTCTCTGTGCAATCATATTATACTTAATAGTATTTTTAGCCAGATTTGCCATTTCTACATCAATATTCACATTATTTCCATCTTTTCTATATGTACTGTTCATATCTTTTTTTGTCTGATGATTAATCCCAATTACTCCAAATTTATTGTTTATTGGAATATGTTTTTCATTTGTAGTTGTTCCTGCAATACTTCCATCTTTAAAAAGTTCATTTTTTAAAATTGATTCAAATTCCACTGTTTCTCTTTTGTAATTTGGTGTATCTGCATTGGCAATATTATTAGATATGGTTTTATTTCTTGCCCAGCTGGCATTTAAAGTTTTTTCTAATATATTAATCCCTCTAAGAGATTTTTCTAACATTGATATTTTCTCCCCTCAACATTTTTTTACATTTTTCTCGATTATTATTTATTATTCTACGTTATAACCTTTTTTCCTTCTTCCTTTATTAACATTATAATACATTTTTTACTATTTAGCCGTCTTTTTTGTCACAAATGATAGGATAGTACTATTTATTACCATCAAATGTAAATTATTTCAATTTTGTAGTCTTTATTATGAAAAAACACGGATAAACAACGTGTGAATTTTCTTTATTTTCAGTCTGCCACCTTTGATTTTACTCACTCAAAACCTTTTACTTATAAACTAAAAAAACAATCTGATTTAACAAAACCAGATTGTTTTTATCAAAATTACTTCTTAAGTTTTTCTAATTCATCAATTAACTTTTCATTTAAAATCTTAATGTGAGTTCCTTTCATTCCTAGTGATCTAGATTCTATAACTCCTGCACTTTCAAATTTTCTTAAGGCATTAACGATTACTGATCTTGTAATACCTACTCTATCTGCTATTTTACTAGCTACTAAAAGACCTTCCGTTCCATCTAATTCATCGAATATGTGCTCTACAGCTTCAAGTTCTGAATACGATAAAGTTCCTATAGCCATTTGTACAACAGCTTTTTTTCTAGCTTCTTCTTCAATTTCTTCACTTTTAGCTCTTAAGATCTCCATACCTACTACTGTAGCACTGTATTCAGCTAATACTAAATCTTCATCCACAAAGTCCTTATCAACTCTAGATAGAATTAATGTTCCTAACCTTTGTCCACTTCCATTAATAGGCACTATAGTGACTAACTTATTTGAAGTTTCAGTATCATACTTGAATATTTCTAACATTTTTTCTCCTGTTACATTATATTTTGTGTCCAAAATCTTTAGTAATTGTTCGTTGTATTCTGTAGGAAATTTTTGCGTTCCCGTATCAGAATCAAAAACTATTGGATTCTCACTTGGATCTACTAAATGTACCCCTAAAATTTTCCCTCTCTTACTAGATACATATACATTAGAATCTAATACATCACTTAAAGTTTTACATAATTCTGAAAAAGAAACAGGTACATTTCCTGATTGTTGTAATATTTTATTTAACTTTCTTGTTTTTTCTAATAATGAAATTGCCATTTGTATCCTCCTCGTACTCGTGTTTTATCTTATAGTATATAATCCTTTACGTCATTCCTATACGTTTGATTTTCTAGCTTATGTTGAATATACTTTTTGTCATTTGCAATACTTTTTTTATTCTTGTAATTTCAAAAGATACATTTTCCAACAAATTCTATAGAATCCTATGTAGTATCCTTGTGCCAATTTCCTCAGTACCTTCATTTACAACAAAGGCCAAATGTACTATTTCCCCTATAGCATCATCTGTAAAATTAACTTCTATTCCCTCTGTTTAAAACATTAATATTATTTTACCTCTTTAACTAGTATTTTTTCTTTTTTAGTCTTAGGATATTCTAATATCCTATTCATTTTGCGAACAATGGCTATACTACCATATTTTCTATATTAATTCAAGGAAAATATTCTTTTTACTTTTTTTAATTTATTGCTCATTATTCTTTTTCTAATATGATTTTATGGCCACATTCTTTATTTAAGCATTCTTTAACCCTATCTTTTTTTCTTATTTTTTCGGCCATTAACGTTCCACACTTTTCACACTTCTCATCTATCGGTCTACTCCAAGACACGAAATTGCAGTTTGGAAAAGTACTACACCCATAAAAGAGTTTTCCCTTTTTCGACCTTCTTTCTATTATGTCTCCACCATCACACTTAGGACATTTTACACCTATTTTCTTTACAAAGGGCCTCGTATGTTCACATTCTGGATAACCAGAGCAAGCTAGAAAACGGCCATATCTTCCATATTTTATTACCATATTTTTACCGCATTCTTCACAAATTTCATCAGTTTCTTCTTCAATCAACTCTATTTTTTTTATTTCTTCTTCTGCATGCTCTAGAGTTTTGGAAAATGGATTATAAAAATCATCAATTACTTTTTTCCAATCCATCTCAGTTTCTTCTACCTTATCTAGCTGTTCTTCTAATTGTGCGGTAAAATACTCGTCTAATATATCATTAAAGTATTCCTTTAATAAATCTGTAACTATTATACCCAATTCTGTAGGTTTTAAAGCCTTACTCTCACGTTCCACATATCCTCTAGATAATATTGTAGATATGGTTGGAGCATAAGTACTCGGTCTTCCTATTCCCTTTTCTTCTAACTCTTTTACTAGAGAAGCTTCTGTAAACCTTGCTGGCGGCTGTGTAAAGTGTTGCAATGGATCTATTTTTTTTGCCTTTAATTTATCTTGTATTTCCACCTTAGGCATTTCCTCTTCTTTTACAGTAGTATAAGAATATACCTTTAAAAATCCATCAAATACATTTTTTGATCCTGAAGCTTTAAATAAATATCCATTATTAATTATTTCTATAGAATAACTGTCAAATATGGCTTCCTTCATTTGACTTGCTACAAATCTTTCCCAGATTAACTTATACAGCTTATTTTGATCTTTAGTCAGGTACTTTTCAACACTTTTAGGTGTTCTAGATGCGGAAGTAGGCCTTATGGCTTCGTGGGCATCTTGAATTTCCTTTTTAGTCTTTTTCTTTTCTTTGTATTCTCCCAAATAATCTTCTGAATAATTTTCTAAAATAAAATCTTTTGCATCATTTTTAGCTTCCTCAGATATTCTAGTGGAATCTGTTCTCACATAAGTAATCAAACCAACAGTAGCTCCTCTTTCAAGGTCAATACCTTCATATAACTGTTGAGCCACACTCATGGTCTTTTTAGTACTAAAACCTAATCTGTTAGATGCTTCCTGTTGAAGACTACTTGTAGTAAAAGGATTTCCTGGTTTTCTCTTTTTTTGTTTAGTCTTTATGTCACTTACATGAAAGTCATCATTTAATTTTTCTAAAATATTATCTACTTCTTCTTTATTATTTAATTCCTTCTTTCCCTCAGCGTCTCCATAAAACTTTGCAGTAAACTTTTTACTTCTCCCTTTAGAAAGCCCCACTTCTATAGTCCAATATTCTTGTGGTTGAAAGTCATCTATTTCCTTTTCCCTATCACATATCATCTTTGTTACTACAGACTGCACTCTTCCAGCACTAAGACCCTTTCTAACCTTTCTCCATAATAAGGGAGATATACTATATCCAACTAATCTATCTAGTACCCTTCTTGCCTGTTGGGCATCTACTAAACTCTTGTTTATAATTCTAGGTTTTTTTACTGCTTTTTTTATAGCATCTTTAGTAATTTCATTAAATTCAATTCTACATTTTTCTTTTTCATCTATAGATAATATATTACATAAATGCCATGATATGGCTTCACCTTCTCTGTCAGGGTCAGTTGCTAGTAAAACTTTCTTGGCCTTTTTATACTCTTTCTTTAACTCTTTAATCACAGGCCCTTTTCCTCTTATAGTTATATAATGAGGCTCATAATTCTCCTCTATATCTATTCCCATTTTACTTTTAGGGAGATCTCTTACATGTCCTACCGACGCCAAAACTTTATAGTTTTTTCCCAAAAACTTTCCTATAGTTTTTGCTTTTGCAGGAGATTCCACTATAACTAAAGATTTTCCCATGTATTCACCTCCATTTGTAAAAGCAATAGTAATTATATCAGAAAACTTTTTCCATTTCAAAATTTACTAATATTACTTTATAAAAAATTTATTTCCTGGTAAGGTTTCTAATACTCCTTTTAGTTCAAGAAAAGTTAATATAGTACTTATATTTTGAATATTCCACTTCTTATCTTTTTCAATTTTCTCAATACTAACTGGCTGATTATCTTTTATATATTCATAAATTTCTTTTTCACTATCACTTAAACTTACTTCGTTTTTTTTCTTATTATATATATTTTCTAATTGCAGTTCCTCTAATATATCGTCTACGCAAGTAACTAATTTAGCTCCACTTTGTATGAGCTTATTAGTTCCCCCACTAAGTAGTGCAGTCACATGGCCTGGCAATGCAAAAACTTCTCTTCCCTGTTCTAAGGCATGATCTACAGTTATAAGAGTTCCACTCTTTAAAGCAGCCTCTATGACAATTACACCCTTTGCAATACCACTGATTATTCTATTTCTCATAGGAAAATTTTCAGGTCTAGGTTTAGTTCCTATAGGAAATTCAGATATAATTGCACCATTTTCTATTATTTTTTCCATTAGTGATTTATTTTCATGGGGATAGCATACATCTACACCAGTTCCTAGAACAGCATAGGTTCTTCCGCCATTTTCGACGCAAGCCCTATGAGCTACTGTATCTATACCTCTAGCCATTCCACTGCCAATGGTAATTCCCCTATCTGAAAGTTCTTTAGAAATCTTATAAGCCATAGTTCTCCCATATGTAGATGCTCTTCTTGACCCAATTATGCTAATTATATCACACTTTTCCTTCTCAATACTTCCTCTTACATACAAAACAGTAGGTGGATTATATATATTCCGTAAAAGTTCTGGGTATTCATTATCCCTTATGCCTATTACTTTAATCTCATATCGGTCTATAATTTCACGTATTTTTCCTATTTTGTTTTCCTTTTTACTTACTATTATATTTTCTACTACCTTTTCTTTCAAATTAAATTTTTCTTTATATCTATTAATATTTTCATTATAAACATCTTTAGCACAAGTTTCTTTTAATATTTTTCTCATGGTAGCATTTCCGATTCCTTCTATACTATGTAGCCATGCCACATAATGTTCTTCTTTATACATAATATTAACTACTCCCTATTTTTACTATTATAAAAATAAGTTTTATCCAAAAAGTATTTAATAATACATATATAATAGATTTTAAATAAATTAAATTTATGAAAAAACTCCCTTATCCATAGAATAATGAACTTAACTAATTTTTAAGTAATTCTTCAAAGGAATTTTTAAACATATCTACTCAAACTAAGAGTACAGTTAGGCAGATTATACAAAGGGGAGAGTAACACAACCCCTAAAGAAGAAATATACTAAAATATTTAAGATTTTAACATATAAAACAAATGATATTTTAGACTAGTTCCTTCATTAATATAGATTTTTTCATCACATATAAAATCATTTAAAAAAATATATAGTTCCATATATGATCTAATTCTAATGAACTATCTTAAATTATATACCTTTCATGAATATAACACCCTCATTATCTACTTTACCATTTTAAATTTTTTTATATGTTCTTCAACTTCTCTATAGAAAATATGCCATATAGGTGTCAATTCTAATATAATTAATATTTCTTCTTCATTCTTCAGAAAATTTCGAGTTCCTACAATATCTGACAGCAGAAATAGAAGCTTCAAACAGGGTTTTAAGAAGAGAAAATAGCATCCCCCTGGCTCTAGTACCTTACTTTGTCTTACAGGGTATTTAAAGGCCTTAGATTTGAAAGTTATTTTTTTCCAACTTCCATTTTATTCTTTCTCTACATTCTCCTTTATATCTTCATCAAATCTCATGAAAATAGCACTAACATATGTTAGTGCTATCAACCAAAGTCTCTATGTAACATAATATTATATTTTTAAAATGTTGAAAGGTTATCTAAATTATCATTTGTAAACCCATTAGGATTACTTCTTAAATATTCTTTCCCATTTTTACTACGTCCTACATTCACATTTTCAATTGAGTTGTCCTTAGCCATCATAATCGCATCATTAATTGAGTATACATTTCCATCTTCCATCATAACATCTGTGATTTCTCCATGTGGGTTTTTCTTTACTTTAACAATTTTTGCTTTATCTTGCATATAATCACTCCTTTTTAATTATTATCTAAAATATTACATATTATATGCGTTCATAAACAATAATCTTTGTAATTATAGATGCAAAGCTTTGTATAAAACAATAACCCTTTGACCTCTTAAATTCATTTCACTTAACAAGCATAATCAGCATCAAAAGATATTATATAAACCATTATCATAATACCATTTTATTAGGAATATATTCTTAATGACATTTATTTTATAAAGGATGGGATAAAATGAAAGAAATAACACCAGTTATATTTGCTATTTTAGCAGGTATTTTTACCACTTTAGAAGCAAGTATTAATGCTAAATTAGGAAGAATTGTTTCTCCTAAAATTGCGACTCTGCATAGTTTAATTACAGGTGTTATTATTATCCTAATCGGAAATCTATTAAAGGGTAGCTTACATCAATACGCAAAAATTATTCATGTGAAGCCACAATTACTCATCGGTGGTGTTTTTGGTACTTTTATTATTTACTTTGTGACAAGAACAATTCCTAGACTGGGCGTAGCAAACACTCTTACTATCATAGTTGCTTCCCAAATCATAAGTGGATTATTAATCGATGCCTTTGTTACCAAGCAGCAGGAATTAGACTGGTTTAAGTTAATTGGAATCATCCTTTTGCTTTGTGGTACCTATTTTATTATGAAAAAATAGATAATTATCCATCTAATTTAATCAATAGTCAAATAAACCAATATGTATTAGATTTTATACCCTTCTAAATAAAATTATATTAAATACAAATTTAATGTCTTATCCGCGGCACAAACTGGCTCATCAAACCCTTATGCTATCTTTTTTCAAGTTAATGTTCAAGTTATAGATTAACTTCATTCTTTTAATACAAATCCTATTCATTGTTTCTGATGGTACATCTATTTCTGCTTCTTCACCATTCACGTATGTAGTATTACTACCTATTTCAAAAACCATCTCCACATTATCTTTTACAATAGGAATTTCTCATCAGGATTCCAACTTATTCTGCACTAAAAGCTTTGTTGAACGCTCTTACATTAATTCTTCTTCTATTATTTGTTTTTTTGTCATAGATAAGCTCCTAAATAAATACACTATAACAAGTCCAATTTAAAAGGAGGGCCCATACATATGACATACAAAATAGATCCTATCTTGCAAATACACTCATCTGGTAGTAGCACTTCTAGTCAAACTAATTCTCAAAATTCTAACAGCAATACAAATTCTGGTCATAAAAGCTTTGCCGAAATAATGAAGAAAAAATTAGATGAAATAAGCAAGATGAAATAAATCAGATTAGTATCAAATACTTATCATTTGACAGTATTCCAATGCTGTCTTTTTTTTAAGTTAATTTTCAAGTTATAGATTGACTTCATTCTTTTTATACAAATTCTATTTATTGAGAAAAATCAATTTAATGTTTCATTTAAGGTTTAACTTGAACTTAAGCTTTAACTTTTTATATACTAGCATAAATCAACCCATAATCTGAAGACACCAATAGAGCATCATTCCTAATTAAAATGCATAGCTTTCCAATGCCTGTTGGTATAGTTTATTATGAATAATACAGAACAAATGAATAGTTCCTTGTTTAACTTTTTTCATGTGAATTTGGAAGCATTTAATGTCTATCTTATATATTTCCTGAATAGATAAGTCATTTCTACAAAGCATATTTATGAGGTGAATATTAATGAAGATCTCATTTAAGAGAAATCTAGGAAATACAGATAGGACAATACGGATAATCTTAGGCACAATCCTTATTGTTGAAGGTATAATTGGATACTGAATTGGTTACGATGCATTAGGTTGGTCAACCTATAAGCGTAAAAATTAGGGCAGCATATAACTGCCCTATTAAATAAAAAAATTTTGATAAATAATATAGGTTATACATATCATAGATGTTAAAAATATAGCATCATCTAGTTTACTTCCTGTTTTTATCCTCAATATATTAAACTTCTGTTTCATAAGTGGATATAACAATGGACATCCAGTAGGGTTTAATAAATCCATTCCTATATGACATGCTATACCTAGAAACATGCCTTTGGAAAAATATAGAGTTTCTGAAATTTGATTTCCAAATATTCTCAATAGAAATACTGGGAACAAGAACATAAATATTGAATGAGTTAATGTTCTATGTTTTAAAAAGAGCCATAATGGAATGAACTTTCCCATAGGAGCATGTTTATGATCAGCATCTGGTAATAATGTTCCTATGTATAATCCGATCAAGTATATTAACACCATTGTATCGATTGATATCTTTAGTTTTTCAATGAGTAGTAATCCTATAGCAATACCTACAGCTGCGTGAGTTCTACCATTGAAAATAAACACCTCCAATAATTCATACTAATACAATATATTTCTTTTACTTGTCTTAGTTTCTTAATAAATAATTGCATAAAAAAATACAAGTGATCCTGTATTAAGCATCTTTTGTTTTTCTATATTCAACTAAAGAAAGTTATAACGAAAAGTATTTTCCTATTTTAAATAATTTTTGTAATAAATCTTCCTTAATTCACATATTATTTAGAGTATGCTTTTTCCATAATGAAAAATATGCATTTAAAATTATTAAAATTATTAGGAGGACTTTTAAAATGTACAATTTTTTTCCAAAACCAGTTAGACAATTATTTTATTCATCTGAGGATATGGTTGAAGACATGATTATCCTTATGTATGATAACCTTGCAAGTAAGGATCATAACTTCGTTTATAATTATGAATATTAATATGTAGTAGTTATAAATAAAAGACAGGAGTTAATTCCTGTCTTTACTTATGTATTAAATAGTATATGTCCTCATTGGAATATTTAATCAAATAAGTCAAATACTAATTAAAAATGACCTCGGAGGAACAAATAGTGAACAAAGAAGTTATTTCTGATAAACAAGGTATAGCCATGATTATTCTATTCTTATCAGGATCTACATCCATATTTGTAACAGGACTAGATGCTAAAAAAGATTTGTGGATAGCTATTATTTTAGCCATATTTATGGTGTTACCTATGATTATATTATTTGCTAGACTTCATTATATTTTTCCAGGAAAAGATTTATTTGATATTTTTGAAATTTGTTTTGGAAAGCTCATTGGAAAGATTATGATGATCATATTTACTTGGTATACTTTTTATTGGGCCGCTGACGTTTTAAATAATTATGGTTTCTTTATTAGAACAGTTAGTTTAACTAAAACTCCTAAAATTATATACATTATCATTTTAGGTATTTTATGTGCTTGGGGAACAAAGGCAGGGATTGAGGTTTTGGGTAAGTGGGCAGAACTTTTTTTGATAATCTTTATTATAAGTATATGTGCTATAGTATCAATGTTGATTCCGAATATGAACTTTCATAACATTGAACCTATATTATATGACGGAGTTAGGCCTGTTTTTAAAGGTGCTTATAGTGTATTTACACAACCATTTGTCCAAACAGTAGCGTTTACAATGACTTTTACTAATTTAAAAAGAAAAAAGTCTTCCTATAAAGTTTATATTGTAGGGTTATTCCTAGGAGCAATATTAACATTTATGATTTCTGTAACAAATATTTTAGTCATAGGAATAAATGAGGCAACAAACGCATATTATCCTTCTTATGTTACTGCTACAAGAATAAATATACGTGATTTTATACAAAGATTGGAAGTGATTATAGCCATTATATTTACCTTAGGAGGTTTTATAAAAATAAGTATATTGTTATTATGTACCTGCAAAGGAATGACGAAAATATTTGGCTGCAAAGATTATGGATTTATTATTATACCTATTACTTTATTGATTGTAAATCTAGCTTATTTTCAATATGATAGTGTACAGCATTATTTTCAATTTAATACAGAAATATGGGCAGATTATTTTTTGCCTTTTCAAGTAATTTTGCCTGTAATTATATGGATTGCTGCTGAAATAAAGAAAAAACTAGGTAAAGTATAATTACGTTAAATATAGTTTTTGTGTAGTTCTCAAAGAGGAATTCTCTTTGCCTTTTCTAAAAAACATTTTTTACTTCTTATGATTAATCAATTTTTTCCAATTCATCTAGAATATCTATCGCCCTTTCAAAATAAGATTTAATATATGTGAAGAGTGAATTCGTAAATTAACTGCTATTTAAACATGAAAAAATTATATATGAAGAAAAATTAATTTTATGAGAGATTCAGAATTCACTTAATAAAATATAGGGGGGATAGTTATATGAATATTATCAACACATGGAATGATTGGTTGAACGGGATTGTTTGGGGACCATATATGATTATCTTGTTAATAGGTACTGGAATTTATATGTCTTTTAGATTAGGCTTTCTTCAAATCTATAATTTCAAATATATTATAAAACATACTATTGGAAGGATGTTTGATAAAACATTAGAAGGAGAAGGAGATATTAGCCCGGGGCAAGCTGGTCTAACAGCAATTGCTGCGGTTGTTGGAACAGGTAATATTGCGGGAGTTGCTACAGCCATTTCTATTGGGGGTCCAGGAGCAGTTTTCTGGATGTGGTTATCCGCATTCTTTGGAATGGCTACAAAATTTTCTGAAATCACACTGGGTGTGCATTATCGTGAAAAGAGAGAAGATGGGAGCTATGCTGGTGGAGCCATGTATTATTTAGCAAAAGGGCTAAAGCAAAAATGGATGGCATATTTCTTTAGTATTATGGTTATTATTACTTATTTCATTATTGGAGCTATTGTTGATACCAATACTATTGCACTTTCAGTACAAGAACAATGGGGAATTTATCCTTTGTATACTGGAATATTTTTAGCGATTATTACAGGATTTGTTGTATTAGGGGGTATAAAAAGAATTGGTGAAGTTTGTGAGTTTTTAACTCCTTTTATGGGTGGAATTTATATTTTTGCAGGATTATCAATATTAATTTTAAATGTAGAGCAAGTACCAGGTGCAATTGCAACAATTTTTACAAGTGCATTTAGACCAGCTGCTGCTACAGGAGGATTTGCAGGAGCAACAGTTGCCAGAATGATGACAATTGGAACAGCAAGAGGATTGTTTTCCAATGAAGCTGGTATGGGTAGTTCTCCCATGATTCATGGTAGTGCTAAAACTGATCATTCTGCCAGACAAGGTATGTGGGGTATTGCAGAAGTTTTTGTTGATAGTTTAGTAATTTGTACCATAACTGCATTAGCAATAATAATCTCTGGTGAATGGACCACAGGTGTTTCTGGAGCTGCATTAACTATAAGAGCTTTTAGTAATGTTCTACCAGGGAATATAGGAGGTTATGTTGTTGTATTCTCAGCAATGTTATTTGGGTATTCTTGTTTAATATCAGCAAACTATTATTGCGAAAGCGCTGGACAATATATATTTGGAATTAAAAGTATTTTACCAATAAGAATTTTATGGATTGTATTTATACTAATAGGATCTGTAGGAGGATTAGAGTTTGTTTGGGCATTAGCAGATACCGCTAATGGATTAATGGCCATACCTAACCTAATCGCCATTTTAGCACTTAGTGGTGTAGTAGTTGCTCAGAAAAAAGATTTTTTCAGTAATTGTAATGATAATAAAGACATTAGTTGATACAATAAAATATTAATCATAAAAATGATGCTGGGAGACATAAAGTCTCTCAGCATTTTTAATTAATTAGGTAAAGTTACAATGTGTATAAGAAAGAGATCTTATGCTTCCTTTACTACTTATCTTCTTTATTTGTTGGATTTATTATTATTATTTTATCCTCTATATTTCCCACAACAGGTTGGCTTTTTCGTTTTGTATTAAAAACCTCTCCATATTCACCTTCTGGGTATTCCATTAAAGTCTCTCTTCTATTTTTATCTTTTCTCATATTCTCACCTCACTATTATTATTTCATTGAGGAGGATATGATATGCAGTATTGTTTTTAAAGTTAACAATGTACTTACATATTTTACAAATAAATATCACTTTATAATAATTATTTTTTATGATATAATTAATTTTTCGTGTTGCATATGAAAGGATGATTTATTATTTACAAAAAATATTATCCATTGCGCTTTCTAATTGCTGGAATAGCTGCAATGTTATATCATTTAATGTCAATTGTGTCTTCTTAAAGGCACTTTTGATTACATATCTTATTTGAACTTTGTTTATTTTTAACCCCATGTTAAATTCTATTTAATACTAAAGGGTAATTCTTTAACTTGGAATCCCGATGCTCCTTTATGACCACCACCATCGTATTTTTTCGCGATTTCTGAAACATCAACTGTCTCAGAATACATAATTACTTTAAATATCTTTCCATCAAATACAAATGTTATTAGCATATCATATTTCTCTTCTGAAAGACTTTTAAAATATTCGCTATTACAATAGCCTAAATTTACAGCGAAACAATTATGTCCTTCAAATTCTGTTTCAAACCCTAAATTCATATAGTTTTTACCCCAACAATCTCTATATCTAATAATTATTTTGCCCTCTTCAATTAGCTTGTTCTCGTAACCGTCTTCGTGAATAAAGTTTAACCATTCCTCTGAACGAGGATTAAAGTCTAATGAATTAAAAGCGGCTTGGAAAAATCTCGTATCATCACCATAATCAAATTTCCATACATCCCAATCTGCAATTAACTTTGTGAACCTTGGAGCATCATTTGTCATAGACAATTCAAAAGGTTTTATTTCTCCTTCTCCCTTAGCTGTCATATGATTTATATAACAATATGCCAACATACATCCTGCCACACCATCATATCTAACTCCTCTAATTTGATATTCAAAGTCTTCGTACTTTTCAATAGCTGTTTTGTGATGATCTATCCATGTAACATTTTTAGTTATTTTTAGTAGTTCTCTCATTTCATCAGGAGATATTGAAAAATCAACAATATATATTTGTTCATTCGGTCGTATAGTTTTCATAGGGAAAGGTATTCTATAATCAATTTCTATAAACTGTGGTATGTCATCATATAAATCTGTATCGTTAATTCTAGCATTGAAAGCTACCCAAAACCCTGAACATTTTCCATCTTCATCATTATGATAAAAACACTTCATTTCTCATTTTCCTCCCATTCTTAATATGCTAAATAATCCTTTAGCTTTCCCCTATTCCCATATATTTTTATGGGTTTGATATTTGAACATTCTATTTATTTTATTCATTAGTTTATATATCCTAAAAGCTTCGTTTACTGCTGGTTTACATTCAACCTTATTATGTAAATTTATTAGTTCGTCAGCCTTGCCTCCTAATTTGTTATAGAAATTTCTTAGATTGATTACATTACCTCTATTTTTATGCCCCAGGCAAATATATTGCTCTCTGTCCATATTTTTCTAACCACTCCATTCATTTTCTTTCCCTTCACGTGCATACTTTTTAATTTATTAATCATTTGCGTGAAAGGTGGTATCTTTAATTAAATTTTTTTGCTATATGTTTATATGAAAATAGCTGTTTCTGTTGAATCTGTATATATAATAATTTCTCCATTATATGAACAATATAGTCATTCTATTTTTTTTATAGTTTTCTCTTTATCTTCCTTTTCACTGTTTTTATAAGGATCAAGAAAACTTCCCAGAGAGTATGTACTTATCTTTTATAATCCTAGAAAACTTTATGCAATAAAAAAACTCTCTTATCATTAAAACAAGGGAGTTAATAAAAGTTCAAAAAATCCATCCGCAGATAATTAGGATAAAATATGTAAGGCCCTAGGATATGAAGAGAATTCCTGTTTGAAATAGTTTCTTTCTATTATATATAAGTATTTAAATGAATTTAATAACCCTTTTTTATAAAATATTTTACCCTTGTCCGTTCCAATCAAAAGCTTGTCCGCATACTGTGTAGCAAAAAGAGGAAGTGAGATTTTATGGCAATAATCAATGTTCCTGATGATTTTTCAACTATCCAAGAAGCAGTAAATAGTGCATCAGAAGGGGATGTAATCCTGGTAAAATCAAAAGAAAATAACCAGCCTTATAATGAAGAGGTGACTATTACCACTGATAATATCCGTATTGTAGCCAACGGTAAGGATGTAGTACTTCAAGGGACAGTTGGTTCACTAAACCCAGCCTTTAGACTATCTAATGTCACTGGAGTGGAGATTAAAGGATTTAAGATTCAGAATTATCATAGGGGAATCTTAATAGATGATGGTAGTTTTAACCGTATCATTCGTAACGAAACCATGGATACATCTGATGGAATTACTTGTGTTTTCTCAAGTGGTAACTTGATATGGAAAAATGAAGTAAAAGGTAATGGTACTGGTTTTGGTATATGTGCAATAGAACAAGCAAATAGCAACTGGATAACAGAGAACGTAGTGCATGGATATGTCGTTGGTCTGTTTATAGCAACGAGCGCAGGTAACGCACTTGTAGGTAATCTATCTTTTAACAATGAAGCTGGTTTTGCACTCTTCGATGGCGCATCTAATACACTTCTTTTATGTAACGAAGTCTTTAAAAATGAAAATAATTTTGGAGTCAATGTGGACGAGGGCCCTAATAGCGTATTTATCAACAATAAAATAAAGTATAATGATGAAAGTGGATTATTGTTAAGATCATCTCAAAACTGCTTTGTTTCCAAAAACGAACTCAAAAAAAATAATGGAAACGGAATTATTACTCGTGGTGTTTCTAACTTCAATATCATTCAAGAGAATAAAATCGAAAAGAACAAAGAAAATGGAATTAATCTTGCCACTAGCGCAGACAAAAACACCATCATTAGAAATTGTATAGAATGCAACAATGAAGATGGAATAAATATTGAAGGAGACGAAAACAACATTGTTCAGAATAAGGTGTGCAACAACAAAGTATTAGATATTGATGATAATGGTACTGACAATGAATTTGCTGATAATAAATGTAGGAAAAGCGACCCACAAGACATCTGCAAAAATTGCCATTATAAATATTATCATTATGGGCATTGTCCTTATAAAGATTACTATTGTGAATATTGTCCTTATAAAGATTCTGAATATTGTCCTTGTAAATATGAACATGATGATTAAATATTAAATTATAAAAATAGCAAGGAATTTATTTCCCTGCTATTTCCTTATACTTCAAATAAATGTAAAAAGACCAGTGTTCCTGATCTAATGTTTATTTTATTAAGAATTTAACTAGCTTTTTTCCCATTTATTATTCTTGTGGTATATATTTCCAATAACAATCATATACTCTCTGTTAGATGAGTACTTGTTATGAAATATACTTTATATTAGGATAATTTTTTTTATTAACATTGGTATTTTCTATAGTTGTTGCCTTCTTTCTAACTCGTACTTTAATACCTCTGACTTAAAAATAATAATATTAGAATTTCTTTCAAATAAAAAAGTTCATATAATCATGAATTTTTATTACTGTGTATTCAATTCTAACGTCAATGTACATTTAAGATTTCATAGTGAAAATGCTTATTAATTTATTTATAAAGCTTTTCACTATTCTTTTACCTTTACTAAGTCGTTTACATCGTTTCTGAGGTTTTTGCTTTTTTTGTGCTCGTCTATTATTAATTTCAATTACAATACCATTTGTTTCGTTATCCCTACTTCTATTAATATCTATTCTAACTATATTCTTCACATTTGTGCTATTATCAGTTTTATTATATGGAATTCTTTTTTCCTTAATAGACTCTTCTTTATTTAGCTCATTGCTTGCATTCGATTCCTCAAGTTTATTTCCTTTAAACTTTATTGATTTGTTATTCATTTTGAATTCTTCAAGAGTCTTTCCTTCAAATAAACTCTCAACAGATTGTCTTTTCATCTTATCAATGCTTAAATCACTCATAAGATTTAAATAGAACCGATTATATTTATATGCATAATTCAACCTTCCATAGGCTATTACAAAATCGTCTTTTTTAATATCAAGTCTATTCTCGTTGGATGGATATTTTAATGCTGCAGTAAATTTTATTCCATCAGTGTTATAAGAGTTTATGTATAGTTTTCCACCACTCAGCTTCATATTTTCCACTTTAAATAATACAAATCTGTATTCTCCTGAAATTTTGCCATTTAACTGATCTACTGTTTTTAAAATATCATCGATTCCAAACTCTTTATCCCCACATTTATATTTAATGGTTAATTTCTTCAGTTTGTCTAATGAATTTTTTTCAATAAGCCTTTTCATCTGTACAGCAGTATTAACTACATCTCGAAAAACTTCTTTATATTCCTTGTATCTATTGTAACTTTTAGTATTATCTATATTATCTTCTTGTTCCATATCATTTGTTAAATCTGCATTAACTTGTTTTTTTCTAAAAAAATCCAATTTATTTATATCTACAGTGATTAACATTGAACCATCTGGCCTGCTTATTTCTTCAACTATTTTTCTTCCTATCCATTCTGCATATAAATAAATTGGTTCTTTCTTACCACAATCATGCCCTTCTTCGTCTGTCATAGCACGAAAAAATCGATTCTGTACACAGGCTAATTCTAAATCTTTTGTACAAAATGGACAGTATATTTTTTTATGTATAGATTCATTGTAATCAGTGGCTTTTATATATCCATCTTTATATTTTCCAATTGTCAACATCTCCAATGCGTTTCCCCCTTTTCAAATCTCTGCAAATTAATTATCTTAAATACTACTCAAAATTCATATTCAAATGCTTGTTTATGTACTTAAAAACTAATTTCCTTATCTATCACCTTTTTTCCAATTTCAAATATAGCAGCAAATTCAATATTGCTTATAACACTAATGATGCTATCATCTCATTCCTATAGTCATTAATACCATCTGTATAAACATATTCATAAACTTTGCTCAAATCAAATATATATTTAAGTTTTATCTTGTTTATAGGATGGTGTCAGGGGTCAGTACTCTATCACCTTTCTCCTAATGGAAAGCTATCAGTAACTATATTATTTCTGTAAATTCCTTAAAATTCCTTTAGCTATTATTGTCGGTATTCATCTAGTTTTGTTACATATGGGCTTTTCATAAACTATGGAAATTCATCTAAGGAAAGTACTCCATAGTGGGATAGGGTCACTTCTCTGAATCTCAAATTCCTTCCTCCACCATTAATCCTACATTATTTTAAGTATTAAGATATTTATAATGAAGGATTACTTCAATAAAATAATAGAACTGGTATTTTACCATAAGAAAATATAAAAATCCTCGTTTACGGTAATATCTAAATATGGTATAGTTATAGACGTATATCTACACAATAGAAATACTAAGCTTTAAAGAAAACAAAATTATAAATTTAATAATAGTAGTAAAAGTACATAAACTAAAAATAAAGAATTAGCCATTAGCTTATATGAAAATATTGTATGGCAAAGCTATGAATATATAGAAAATAATACCAGGATGCAGATGGTTATTTAGTAAGAAAGGGCGACGGAAACCATGAGTAAAATTAAATTCAAAATAATTTTATATCTCATAATAAGTATGTTGGTACAATACCTATATGGCAAAACATTAGGAGTATCTGGTGGAGGTATAGGTGTTTTAGTATTTGGTTTATTTGACATGCTAGATAAAGACTTTTCAATAATAAGGTTAAATAAAGAAGAGTAGGAATATAAACTGTACCCTATGGAATATAGTTTATATTTCCTACTCTTCTTCTTTGTATCAAAAATCAACTTTTAATAGAACTCTAACTTGGTAACTGTTTTTTAACATTTAATACCATCTGTGAAATATCATCATAAGCTTTTAGTGTTCCATGAGCTACTATAGGACGTCCAATAGATACTAACCCTAGAGATCTAGAAAGAAATCCTCCAATTTTCATCCAGAGATTAACTGTATGTTTGGTATTAAAAGCATAAAATCCATCTAATGATCCATTTGTTATTTTATACATATCTTCTACTGCTTTAATTACTAACTTAGGTTTAAATTCACAAGCTACCGTATATACTTTACATCCTAGTTCATCTTCTCCTATATAAATTAAATTTCCATGTTGACGCTTCTCTACTTTATCGAATGTAGGAAGTGACAATAACTCTTCCTTATCCGGAATTCTATCTATTGGCAGTTTGTTTACATGGATATGAGCAGCAGTTGCAGAGGAATGTGTGCCACCAAAATCATTATATATAACCATCATATATAAAACCTCTCTTTCATCTTATCTAATAATATTATCTTTTAATACGCTGTTGTATATTCTTAATAACTATTAATTATGCAAAATATCTTTTTCTCAGCTTTGTAAAATTTGTGTTTTAACTAAAATTAACATTTATCTAATATGCTGTTTACATACCCTTGATAACATATAATCAGAAAACATCAGTGCTCTTTCAAAACTTCTTTTCGTAAGACTTCTACTATTTTGTAGAAGTCTATTTTCTTTACTGTGAAATTCAATAAATACAACTTTAATAAATATGTGTCTGTTTTTATCAGGCTCAACAATGTCATCTTATATATCAACAGATTTAATAGATATTATACATGAACTTTTAGTAGGTCCAATAATATTGAATAGCCTCAGTCACATGGCTTACTAATACATTTTCTGATTCCTCTAACTCAGCTATAGTTCTGCTTAACTTAACCAACTTAGTCCTACCATGCTTTACTCCTATGAGGTGGTAGGTTGTTATTCTACAAACCTAAAAATATGTATTAAAAAAGACACCTTTTACAGTGTCTTGAATTGTATTCATTTGTTTTAGAAATGCAAAAATAGCCCTGTTGGGCTCTTATATTGAATTTGTTAACATTATTGAAATTGCTTTTCCATCTTCTTTATGTATTTTCCTTATAGCTATCCTAAAAGCCTAAAAATGGGTATTAAAAAAGACACCTTTTACAGTATCCTAGATGATGTATTTATTTTTTATATAAAAACAAGAGCCAGTTGGCTCAATCCTCAATACCTTTTTAATCATCTTCATCATATAAAACAGTAATTGTTATACTCCAGCACTCATCAGTTATGCACTCTGATTGCTTAATATCAATCACTTTTTTCCCCTTAATAAATTTGTTAATCCTATCTTCTAAACCTGTTATCGTAGTTACAGAAAATATCTTAACTTTCATATATTTACCCCTTTTAATTTTTTAGTTTCTCCTATAGGATATATATTCATTTTGATTACTAATATTCTATTTTTATCTAATAAATTTACCGTCATTCAATATGTCTTTTATTTTTATTTTACATCTTTATTTCTACTCGGTATTTTGCAAAAGACAGCCGATTTCTCGACTGCCTTTACGAGGGAACTGAATTTTTTGTTTTTTACATTTTCTGGATATTTGCTAGTGTCATGAATATACTAGTAGTTTATCTATTTTTTGCATAATCATATAAGTTAGAGCATATAAATGTAAACAAATCAAATTTTGAAAAAAAATTTTTTATTTACATATATCCAATTTCTAAAAAGCGCCTATGATACGTTTGAAGGAGATGGTATTATGTCTAATTATTACGACTCTAATAAATCACTAGCAGCTGAAATTACGATTTCTTGGTTAAATGCTATAGGTTCTATGGATGATGCAAGTACACAAATAAAAATTCTAGAAAACAAAGATATGATTACTGATTTTTATCGTTCAATTTTAGAAGTTATAAATAACCCTAAATAAACTTTTATTCATAGGCGCTAAATTAACCTTTACTTAGTAAAAATTAATAATTAAATCTTGTTCCATAGGATCACGCCCCTTGGGTACTTCAAACTAATTATCTTATCTATCTGCTTTTGACTTAAAGTAATACTTTCTATAGAATCTCTTCCATAGTTCCTATACATAAAAAATATATTTTTCACTATCCTTCTTTCTATTCCAAAATACAAAGCTATCTCTCCATAACTTAATGGTATTCTACGTCCAATCTTTCTTAGGATCTTCCTAAAGGGCCTTACATATCATGTTCCAATAATTCTTATCTAATTTTCTATATTGTATAGCTTCAGCCACATGGCTTGCTAATATACTTTCTGATTCTTCTAAATCAGCTATAGTTCTGCCTAACTTAACCAACTTAGTATATGCCCTTACACTAAAGCCTAATTTATCAAAGGCATTTTTAAGTAAATACTTTGCATCATCTTCCATTACTCAATCTGTCTTATTCTACCGTTGATTCTTTTGTAACGTCTATTCTTCATAAGGTTCTCTATTGAATCTCCTAATTCTATTTCATCTTTCCGAACTGGTGCCCTAGCTCTTACCTCATACAATTTTTTCTTAGCATCTTTACTTAACATATCTTTCATTTTCAATTCATCGCTTTCTTTCTACTCGGTATACAACAAAAGACAACCGATTTCTCGACTGCCTTTGTGAGGGAACAGGATAGTTATGTAGAATCTTTTTTCAATGGTTATCAGGGGGACAACCATGAATTCTTTACACTATCAGAATAACATGCCTTTTCCCAAACTTGTGTGCACCTTTTGTGAACCCTTTACACAACCATTAGCCCCTTTATCCCAAATATTCTTATGGCAAACTTCTTTATAGCCTTCTCTTTTAAATTGTAAATACTCCTCCTGCTGTACCCCATTTTTTCCGCTATTTCATCCTTGTCCAACTTATCTACATGCCAATATTTAAGTAACTCCCCTAATTGTTCTCCATCCTCATTCATTTCATCCAAAGTAGCATTTATTTCATCCAACTTTTCTTCCGTTTCCTTCTTCATCTCCATATAGCACTTTAATCTATATGCTATATCCATTATGTCCTCTGGTACCTTATTCCCCTGTGGCATATCATCTATAACAATTGCCTTGGCATCGCTAGGAGCTCCACTCCATTTCAATTTAGTTATTTCTCTATTTATGTGATTCAAGATATATTTTAAATCTCCATAATGTTTCAAATACAACTCTGCTTCTCTTATGTAGTTCATATTAATTCCCCCTTATATTTAAAATCAAGCTCTAGTGTTGTTCTTCTACCATCCCTTCTTGCTTTGCTTATTTGTATTCCTCAAGCCAATATTTAATATGCTCTTTCAGAAATCCTAAAAATTCCTCTCTACTCATTTTTTCGAGTTTTTCCTTTGTCATATTCCATCCAAAATTTATATTTTGTATATCTGCTGATTTTTTCACACCGACAGTATGTCTGCATATTATGTTATTATATCCACTTAATCATAAGTAATATTTTATTAATATAAATAAGTATTTTCCGTGCTTATATTGATTTGTAAAACCAATTATTGAGCAACCTGCATTGAACTAGGTTAATCTAAGAAGAAAGGAGTCAATAACTCTAATGTCTAGATACTATTATCAACAACAACAAGAAGAGTATTATTATGTTGCACCAGCTACAATCAGAAGCTATATTGGTAGACTTATTACAACAACAATTAGAGAGCGAGGCCCTGTTAGCGGTCGTATTGTAGGTTATAATAATGCAACTGGGATGGTCGATATCGAGATTATTCAACCATATCCTGATTTTGTAAGTGTCCATTATTCTGATTTAATAGGAATTTCTCCTTATGTCCCAAGACCTACTCCACCACCATATCCACCACCTACTCAAAGACCTGGGCAACCTCCACCATACCCACCACCATATCCGCCACCATATCCGCCACCATATCCACCGCCTACTCAAAGACCTGGGCAACCTACACAACCGCCTTGGTGGTATTGGTGGATTAGGCCAAGACGTTAACAAAAACTTGTTATAAAATATTATTAGCCCTCATTTAATTAAGTGAGGGCTTTATTGCAACATCCAATCTAATTAATCCTATCTGCTTTCACTAAATAAACTTTCTTGTGGTTACTAGCCTCGTTCACCTACTTTTTACTTTTTTATATTCCTCAGTCCAGTATTTAATTTGTTCTTTCAGAAATTCTATGAAATCTTCCATGGTCATTTCTTCAAGTTGTTTTTTATCCATATTCCCTCCACGAATCTTATAATTAATCCTAGATTAAATATATCTATTTATTAACAATTATGAATTTTACTGAATACTATGAACTATCTATATTTAATTCTAGGAGGAAAATATATTGAATACTGCAACTTCAATTCCGCCAAACCTTTTAGCTAAAGCTAAAAGACTTAATCCATTTGCCTCATTTCCAAATAAACCAGGAGAAGGTGCTATATTATCAAGCTACTTTATTGGTGATACGTCTACAGGTGACGTATTTTACTTCGCTACTGCGAAATCTCACGATGGTAGATTATATTTGATACATCATATTGTTGATAGACCACTTATTGATGCAGTACCCAATATTTTATTACAGTCTCCCTACTTATTTATGACATGGAATGAAAAAGGTAAAATTATCGAATGGGCTGCCGGTCAACAAAAATAATCCTGCATAGAAAAGGTCGTCTTTACGACCTTTTAGTCTTGTTTGAGCTATAATAGATTCGTTAACTAATCCATTAATTCACATTTTATTTTGCTCTTTATTACCAGTCTTGATATAATTTTTGTACCATTAGTTTGAAAGGTTGTGTATTTTATGGATTCCATAGATATTGTATTATTAATCAGTTGTCCAACATTGGCAGTTTTAACACTTTATGCTTTAAATGAAAAATATGCTTACAAATCAATACTTATTAAGCTTTTTGAATCAACTTTTAAATATAAGATTTTTCTTATATATATTTAATACATATACCACAGGACCTCGGTTAGATTAACCTTTGATCCATAGATTTTTTGTCATTTATTACCACATTTGATATAATCTTTTTAAATGTATTCTGAAAGGTTGTGTAATCTATGGAATTTATTTATCCTTGCTTGACTGTTTTAGCACTTTATTTTTTTAATAAAAAATATAATTACAAATCAATACTTATTAAATCATTCGGTTTAACTTCTTATAAAATATCACTTTTAATACCTTATCTCATTTATTTTGTTATTTTTATTCTTAAGTCAGATAAAAACCTATTCGATGATCCAATAGTATCAAGTATTTATTTTTCATTTCTTTACTTAATTCAAATACCTAAAGACTTGCGTTGACTTTCAACTTAATAATTTTACTTTTAACTCCTCATCTATTGTAAGTCCATACTTATTTGCAATATTCTCTATATAAGCCATATCACTAATTTCAGCTTCTTCTCCCATCTCACAAATGATTTCTAGAAGCTCTTTTATATCTTGTTCCATAACTTTTCACCTCTCAAATCTTTTAATATTCTCACCACAATTAAAAACCGATTATCCAAATTCCTTTACAAATTATGCAATCATTATAATATTATCTATGTGTCGTTATCTATTAATAAAAGGAGGTGATTTATAATGCTGGAAAAATTCTTCAGTTGGCATGGCCGAATCAATAGAGCTAAGTATTGGGGATATCATTTTTTAGTTGGCATTGTGTCTTCAACACTTTCCCATGGTATTGCTTATCTTATGGATAATTCCATAGGAACAGTTCTTTACTATATCATTGCAATAGGTTCATTTTATCCAATGATGTGTATAATCGTAAAACGACTTCATGACGTTGATAAATCTGGTTACCTTGCATTCCTCTGCCTTATTCCAATAGTTAATTTATATCCAGCAATTTTATGTGCATTTATAAAAGGAACTGATGGTCCAAATCGTTTTGGCCCAGATCCACTAGAGCTTAATGAAATTGACGAAGATTATGTTAAAGAAACTATTTAATAGTTTCTTTAATTTTTTATCTAATCCTTATCTCTTCGTTGGATACTTTAAATTAATTATCTTATCTATCTGTTTCTGGCTTAAAGTAACACTCTCTATAGAATCTCTTCCATAGTTTCTATACATAAAAAATATATTTTTTACTATCCTTCTTTCTATTCTAAAATACAAAGCTATCTCTCCATAACTTAATGGTATTATACGTCTAATCTTTCTTAGGATCTTCCTAAGTGGCCTTTGATATCTTCTTCTCACTGTTGACACCACCTTTGTAAAATTTATATCTCATTTCTTAATAAAGTTTCACAATCCTTTCATACTTTCTTAACATATTGTTGATATCATGTAGTTATAAAAGATAAACACATTTTCCTTCCAACTTCACATAGGACTTCTGCTATCTTGCAGAGGTCCAATTCGATTTATAGGAATTTTCATATTGCATTTACTATTTGTACGAATAACTATCATGTGTTAAAATTTACCTATTCCCATGATCGGAGTTGATTACTTTGTATATAAGTTTGCTTTTTTTAAAGAAATTGTGTGTAACTGGACTTACTTTGTTTTTAATTAGATTTATTGATAATAAATTCAATGTGTCCTCTAAATTATTTGCAAAATTGGAATCAATGTTTGTAGTTAAAGCTGTTGAACTTATAATTGTAATTTCTTCACTATCCTTTGTATCTGCACATACTAATATTGATAATACAATTATTGAATCTATGGTAATGGGGGCTAGTATTAGTATTTATCTCAAACAAGTAACCCACACTAAATAATTCTTTAATTAACATTCTATTTTCCTAATTCACATCTATGATGCAATGGTAATATATTACATTTAGAAGCTGATTACTTTGCACCTTTATAAAAGCCCAAACCATTCAGTGTTTTCCATATATTGTCTAATTTCATATTTTCTATTTAAATTTTTAAATACCAAATCCAAAATTTTTCATAGAATATGTACAATATTTAAATCATAATTTATTGCACATATAGTCATAACGTTAACCGTTTATACTGCATTTGCACTATTCGCTTCTTATCTTGGTGCTAATTATAGCACTGTTTTTTTCATCGCTACAGGTTGTAAAATTGGGTTAACTAGAGATAACTAAAACTACGTAAACAATTATCTATTGTAATTACATGCAATTTTCCGGCTGTAACTCTAAATATGCATGAGTTACTTCATAGCACTGCTTTACATCCTCTGAAAATAAATTATCTAGTTCAATAAACTGTCTTTTCATATCCCTACCCACTTATACTACTTTAAATAAACTTAGTTGTTTGACTACAGTTTAGAGTTTGTCTCACCCATGGCTATGGCCGTTCTCATTGAATTAATACTATTTCTATAAGGATCAAGAAAATTTTACTGGAGAGTATGGACTTATGTTTTATAATCCTAAGAAACTCCATAAAAGTAAAAAACTCCCTTATCTTTAAAATAAAGGAGTTAATTCATGTTCCAATAATTCTTATCTAATTTTCTATATTGTATAGCTTCAGCCACATGGCTTGCTAATATATTTTCTGATTCTTCTAAATCAGCTATAGTTCTGCCTAACTTAACCAACTTTGTATATGCCCTTGCACTAAAGCCTAATTTATCAAAGGCATTTTTAAGTAAATACTTTGCATCATCTTCCATATTACAATATTTATCCATAAGCTTTGTATTTAATTGAGAATTATATAGTATATTATCATTCTTATATCTCTGCAGTTGTATTTTTCTAGCCTTTTCTATATTTATTCTCATGTCACTAGAACTCTTATTCTTTGAATAATCATTTAGTTCATCGTATTCTACGGGATATATTTGTATATGCATATCTACCCTGTCTAGTATGGGCCCTGATACTTTAGATAAGTACTTTCTAACTTCATTAGGTGTGCAGCTACACTTTCCGTTTTCTGAGCCAAAGTGACCACATTTACATGGTTGCGATACCAATGCGCTTGGTAAATCCGACCAAATAACTTTATATATTAATATTAATGACATAAAAGAAAAAGAAATTCAAGGCTTACCAGAAACTACCTTAGGTCAACGTGTTTATAAGAAAAGAATGCAGTTAGGCCTATCGATTAAAGAGTTAGCTGAATTAAGTGATTTGTTTCCTTCTACAATTTCCCGTATTGAAAAAGAAAAGGGTGATGTTAGTAGAACAGATCTTACTTCAATACTAAAACTTAGCAAAGGATTAAATACTACTATGGAGTATTTATATCAAACTAGTGATTGGACAGAGAATACAATACCAGAAATCATGGAAAAATATCAGACTCTAAATGGAGTACGCGTATGTGATCTTGTAAAATTAACAGGAATTCATAAAGACACTATCCTTGGATATAGAAATGGCAGTGTAAAAGATCCAGGAAAGAAATATTGGGACAAAATATGTGAAGCTATAGGATATGATAATAAAAAGGTAAAAGAGAAGATTAGAGGCCTTCCAGAAGATACTCTAGGACAAAGAGTTTATAAAAAAAGAATGGAATTAGGATTAACTATTACAGAAGTAGCCGAGTTAAGTGGATTACGTGATAGTACAATCTCAGGAATTGAAAAAGAAAAAGGTGATATTAATAAAAAATCTATCTCCTCCTTATTTAGGATTAGTAAGGCTTTAAATACTACAATGGAATATCTTTATCAGACTCAAGATTGGCCTGAGAATACTGCAGCTGATATTATAAAAAAGTATCAGGTTTTGAGTGGAATCCGTACATGTGAGCTTGTAAAGTTAACAGGAATACCCTTAAGCACTTTATCTGGTTATAAAAGTTCTAAAAAAAGTCCATCAAAAGATAACTGGAATAAAATATGTACAGCCTTAGGATATGAAAAAAATTCCAATTTGAAATAGTTTCTTTTATTATATATAGGTACTCATAATAAAAACAAAGGTGTTTATTATAAAGACACCTTTGTTTTTTTAATCTTCCATGTACTAACATAAACTAATTAAATTCTAACCATGTATCTGTTATTGGATTATATTCTTCTATAGTTCTTAAACCACCTTCACCATATCGATATCCTCCAGCCACATAAATTATACCATTTAATTCTGCTGCTCCCGCATCTTCTCTAGCTATACACATATTCGTTTTTCTAGTCCAAGAATCTGTTTCAATATCATATTCTAATACTAAATCCTGAGTCTCATCTACTAAATGATATTTTCCTCCAAATATATAAATCTTATTATTAAATTTTGAAACTGAAAAATCTTGAATTCCTTCTTGCATTGAGGACTTTAAACTCCATTCACCTGTTTCTATGTCATATACCTTCAGTCTTGAATCAAAATGGCCTCCAATTATGTATATTTTTCCATTTACAGCAATGGCTTGACCAGAACTTTCTATTTTTGTAGGAATTTCAGTGACAAGTCTCCATGTATCAGTTATAGGATTATACTCTTCAATGACCGCAGCTGACCTACTATCACCTAAATCATTATATCCTCCGCAAGCATAAATTTTGCCATTTGATTTAACTGCTACGACACTCGCTCTTGGTGTTATCATAGGGCTTTTAGTTCTCCATTTATCTGTTATAGGATCATACTCTTCTACTATGTTTGAATATTCAACATCTTCCTGCATACCTCCAATAGCATAAATCTTACCTTGTAATTCCACTATGCCTAAAGCCTCTCTCTTTGTGGTCATACTAGTTTTGTATACACTTTCTTTAGTAACGGGATCATATTCTTCCACTCTACCAACTGGATATGATCCTTCCGTCCCACCGATAATATATATCTTTTCATTAAAAGCCACTACTCCTATTTCACTCCTGGAATCAATCATCATTCTTTCATTAATTCCAACCTCTTCTCCCGTAAATTTCAATATTAAAATGAATATAATAGCAAGAAAAAGACGAGTAGAAAAGGAGACACCTTCACTTCTAACCTTAGATTTATTAGCCATTTTAAATTACCTCCTTAGTTTTTAAGAAGCTTACTTTCTCATAGTAAGATATATTTATGTACATGTCAATATTATCCAAAGAGCTTAAATAATGAGCAACCTGACCATTTAGAGAAATGTATTTTAATCTTCATTGTAGTATATAATTCCAATAATGGTCATATACTTTCTGTTAGAGGAGTGATTGTTATGAAATATACTTTCATTAGAATGGATTTTTTATTGTCACTAGCATTTTCTATAGTTATTGCATTTATTCTAACTCGAGCTTTAATGCCTCTGATTTAGAGGATATAATTTTTTACGAACAAAAATAAAGCCCTAGGTAAAACCCAGGGCTGCATAAGTCTACTTTTCTATCTCCGCTTCGTGTTTTTAATTATGTTTAAAAATATTTTAAGTTTAAAATTTATCTTAATAGTTTTCTTACAAAGGATACGGTAAAGTATGACATAAGAAATATACCTAAAAAACCTTCTATTACAGAAGTCATTGCAGTTATTTCATTTTGTGGGCTAATATCACCATATCCTATTGTTAAAAAAGTGATTCCACTATAATATATTGCTTTAACTATCTCATTGGTTATTTTCGAATTATCAAAGTTTATGCACATTGTAGGAATATATAAATATGACGTTGCAAAACCAATAATTGTTAATAACATAGTACATAATACATTATATGGTTTTGTTCCATATGCTCCAACCCAATCAAAAAGCATTACTTCAACCCAATACAACGGATTTAACTTTCTTGTAAATGTGGTATATCTCGATCTTCTTTCACACCTTTTAAACTCAACATACGCTTCATCTTCGTCATCGTATTGACCTAAATTATTAAAATTCTCTTTTAGTATTAAAAATTGATCTGCCTTTTCTTTATATGTAGAATTCTGTTTATTTATTAGATTTTTAAAATTAGATTGCTTCAAATCAATTTCTATCCGTCCGTAATTTATTAAATTTTTAAACTTAAACCATTTTAAAGGTTTATTGTTCTCAAATCTAAAATTCATAGTTTGTTTATTTGTAATATCTTTGAGATTCAAAGATTTGCACGATTTAAATCGAAAATCAACATCATTTTCAAATTTACAATCAGAAAATTCTATGTTTGCAGTAGATAAATCTGAATTATTAAACCTAATATTCCCTTCTCCAAATCTCACATCATGAAAAAATATATTATTTTTTCCAAAGCTTGCATTTTGGAAGTCAATCTCACCTTTTTCTAATTTGGCCTTATTAAAATATATATTTCCATCTCCAAAATTCACATTATTAAAATTCACATTCCCTTCTCCAAAATTTACTTTCTTGAAATCTACATTTCCTTCTCCAAAGTTTACATTACTAAAATCTGCATCTCCTTTTCCAAATTTTGACACACAAAAATCTACATTTCCTTTTCCAAAGTTTACATTGTCAAAATATACATTTCCTTCTCCAAAGTTTACGTTCCTAAAATTCACGGTTTCTTCTCCAAACTTTGCCAGTCCAAAATATACATTTCCTTTTCCAAAGTTTGAACTCATAAAATCTACATATTCTTTTCCAAATTTCGCCATCCTAAAACTTACATTTCCATCTCCAAAGTTTGCCTTATCAAACCTTACTTGCCCTTCTCCAAAGTTTGCCTTATCGAAACACACATTTCCTTCTCCAAAGTTTACTTCCTTGAAATCCACACTCCCTTTTCCAAAGTTTACATTATTAAAACACACATTTCCTTCTCCAAAGTTTGCCTTATCAAAATTTACTTTACCTTTAGCAAAAATTGAATCTCTAAACACAACTCTCTTTTGTTCAAATTTCACTATACTAAAATCTATGTATTCATCAGAGACAAAAAAGGTTTCTTTTGCCATAAATTCTTTTATATAAACCTCATCTACTCTATCCGCTCCTATATATTTACGATATTTTGACAAACTAAAATCTTCAACATAACAATTTGATAAGTCAACTTTTTCTTCGCTATAAATCTTTCTGTAAATCTCATAAGTATTTATGTATTTATATTCCTTGATTTCAGTAACCTCGCTATTTTTTCTAAACTCAATTTTCACTATTTCATTATTTTTTTCTAAAATTCTATAAGATAAATTCTTTGTTAATCTATATTCCTCAATTGAAAGTTCCATCTTATTCACCTCAATATCCATTTTACCAAATATTGTTAAATGAGTGCAAATTCCTGCGAGTAATTTAAAAACGCAGTAATCAAATTTTCGACCTAAATCAAATAATTTTTTTCTAAAATTCTTTGTCAAACTTTATGTGTTTTATCTATCTACATAAGTGAAAAGATTAATTAATTTTTTTCAAAACCTAGGTTTACATCAAATATTATTTAGAGAGAAAAGGAGAGAATACAAATATGAATACTAAAAGAATTACTACAAGATTTAACTTATCGGATGTGGAGAAAGAGTATGAAAGACTACATACATCTATCGATGATTTAGGAGAGCAAATAATTGCAACTGAGACAGCTGAATTAGTAGCTAACATTGCATCATATGGTGCAGAAGCAATAATCGGAAGTGCAGTTTTAGCAGAATTAGTGGCACCAACACTTATTCTATATACTGCTAGGGGTATTTTAAATGATTATTTCAATGACTTGGAAGCTGAAAAGTATGCTGAGATGCTTAAGGCATTAGCTGTAGCTGGACCATCTGGATATGTTGATGCAAAGTTAAAGATCAATTATGAAACAATTTATGTTCCTTATGAAGGACCTAAAACAAAACTTGATACTGTAAAAGTAGAAAGTTGGAAATGCTATAGTGATGGTTCTGTTATTGCCTAGAATATATTAAAAATGAAGGTCTTCTACACTTTATAAGTAGAAGATCTTCATTTTTTTATTTCTGCTACTTGTACTAGAACCTTAGTACCTGTAGTATATGACACTTTATAGCACTGCCCTTTTACTAATTGAATTTTAGATAAATTTCCAGTTAGAGCTACAGTGTCTTCTGTTTCATTTAATCTCTGGAATATAATTATTGTTTGGGAAGGAGTTTTATTAGCGATCCCTACCCTTATTCCATCTGACATACTATATTTAAATTTCAATATTTCTTCTTGTAATCCATGTATTTTATCTAGTCTAGACACTTTATATTCTTCATATGTAATATAGCAGAAATATAATATATATGCTAGAAAAAATATGACAGGAATTAATATATCACTATTACCACGGATAATTTTCATTATAAAAAAAATAAATATTGAAATAGAAATCAACACACTACTCAGTAATAAAAAGAACTTACGGCTGACTGGAACCACCTCCTTTTTTACATTTCCAATACATCTTAATCGATGTCAGATATTTCTAATTATAGCATAGAGATTTCTAAAATTTACAATATCTTATAACTTAAGTGTTTATTCAGAATAAAAACGACTATGGTCCTAATACTCTCCATTATATAATTTTAAAAAAACTCAAGCAAAACCTAGTTCTACGTAAATACACTTTAATAATTCTCCTATACTAGACACACGTTTTTTGAGTAAAAAAATAAAGGAGCCTTAGCTCCTCTCACTTAATCTACTAATCCTCGAATCTATTAACAAGTTCACCTTTAGTGTTATATAACTCTGCAGGATCGCTTTTGCTATTGTTCCAAGTACCTTTGCCATCAAGCCAATGGAATTCTACATCTGAGTTCTTAGCGGAGTCACCAACCTTTACAGATGCATTTGAATCTAAAGTGAATTTTGGAAATATAAAAGACTGATTACCTCTTACTGATATAATTTTCCACCCCGTAAGATCCACTGACTTACTGCCTGAATTTGTAATTACAATATATTCAGCTTTTTTATCTAGCTCAGTAATCATTAGTTCTTTACTCATCGTAGTTGTTTGGTTCTCAGCTGGTGCATTTGTTTCTAATTTTGCATTGATTTCATCTGGATTCACATTATCAAATTCGTCATGTGCAACATTTCCATTAATTGTATATGTATAACTATAATGACTTGGTATCTGAGTATTTGTATTTGGGTAAGTTATAACAGCAACAAAATCTGTACAACCACCTGCATTTCTAATGGCTTTTTCCATATATGCTTGATCTCCATGTCTATTAAGGGTGCTATTTTGAGGAGTTATGTTGTATGCATTTGATACTCCCCCAAGAGAATCAGCTATTACATGACCTTCGTCTAAACTTTTACTTTCAACACCAGGGACTTTAGCTTCATCTCTATAATATCTTCCAGTTGATAAAACGGGCTCAGTGGATTCATCTTGCAAAGTAATTTTCTTAGCTGTTACTTTAACCAACTGACTATGCTCATTTGTATAGGCATAATATTCTCTATCACCATATCCTATATCTACAACAACGTTAGGCTCTCTATGGCCTGATTGGTTTCCACCATCAACTTCAATTAATTTATTTCCTTCAAGTGAATCTTCTGTTATCAAAGCTTCTTCATTTTTTATTTGCGCTTTATCTGAAACAATAGTTTCAGCAACCTCATTTGATTTTAAAGCTGCTTTTGTATCTTTAATTGAGTTATTTCCACATCCTGACAATGTAGAAATTAACATCAGAACAATACATAAAGCTGTGGTTAGTTTTCTATTTATATTCATTCTAAGCTCCTCCTATTTTAATATTTCTCTCAAAACTTTCCTTTAATGGAAGTAAGGCAGATGGGTTGAAATCACGGTATGTATCTATACATCTTTAAAAATAATATAAATATTGTTATTGTTACAAATACTGCTCTGAGTCTAAAGAGGGGAGGACGTTCCCATGTAAAGATTTTATCAAATAGTTGTGGCTTTATTATAAGAGCAATTAATTCAATAATAGTAATTATCCCACCTAAAAAAAATAAGAGTTTAAACCCCAAAATGGTGACTAAAGAAGTTGTTTCTTCCAAACTAATACTAACTAAGCCTATACCACTGAAAATACATATAAGCACTGGCATATAAAATAGTAACATCCTGTTTTGTTCTTTTAAATTTTCTTTTCTTGTTTTCATAATGCATACCTCCTTATAAGTTAGCGACGAACCGATATATTATAAATTCAACAATAAGAGATTACACTAATCATTAGTTTACTGAGCATCTTTATCCATACTATACCACAATCAGGACACAAAAAAAGAAGCCTTTCAGCTTTGCTTTTTATTACCGTAATATTTAAATATAAGAGACAATGAAAAAGTAAATATGGACCAAAAAAGAAAACCTATGATTTTATTGTTTTGTAAGAATATAAAAAAATCACCTAATTTTGTCATTAATCCTTCACTCCTTCCTTAACCATTAGTTCAGCATATAATTTATATTTCTAATTATAGCATAGAGATTTCTAAAATTTACAATACCTTATAACTTAAGTGTTTATTTAAAATAAAAAAGACCAGGGTCCTAAGCTCTACATTAAAAATTTTTCAAAAATAAAGCCCTAGATAAAACCTAGGGCTATAATTATATCTACAAATCTATCTAATTTGTTTTTTGGACAGTATCTATATGCATCTTATTATATAATGTTATGGCATAAACACGCCATGAGAAGACATGAAGTTTACTGCATAAAACCAAGTCCAAAACCTATAAGTGCTCCAATAGTCCCACCAATCAACCAATCTACCATCTTTGATTGTATTGTGTTTGACTTATCATAAGATTCCTGCATATTTGATAGCCAGTTGTTAAATGAGCAATGTTTTGTGCCATTTCAGCAATTATCTGACTTTCTGATTTTTGATTCTGTTTAAAGGCCGTAATTATTGATTTTGAATCCATAGTTTCTATCATAGCTTGTTTTCTCTTATAAAGTACATTTCTACAAGCTATAGGTTGGGGTGACTTACTAACATCAATAATAGCCACCTCAGCATTTCGATATTGAATCCAATTTATTTCTGCGTTTGGATTTGGCGATAAAAAAGATAATGCTTTTCTAAACTCTTTTTCAATCCAATTTCTGTCAACCCCTACTACACCAACTCTCTCATCAACTCCTATTATTATTTGTCCACCATAAGAATTTGCGAATGCGGAAATATGCTTTGCAATCACATTAGCTACTACTCTACCTCTTTTAAATTCTACATATTGGTTTTCACCATTTGCAATTACCAAATCAATATCATTTTCAGTTACTACTTTTACCATAATGCCCTCCTAAAATTTCAGGTAGTCTAGTTTGTGACAATAATAAGTGGTCGTTCTGTCACAACTAAACATAATTATTTTACATATACTTTAAAATAATTAGATAAATTTTGTCTAATTCCTCTGACTATATTTGTCGACATTTATCTAGTTTTGTTAGATGAGATTTGCTTTATTTTGGAATATGTTTCAAATAGTATAATGTTCCTTTATACTACATTTCCTAAATATAATTTTGATTGTAATAGCTCTTTACAAAAATAAAAAATAGTGGAAATAAATCCCCTGTAATTATTATTCTTGAATTTTATCTTTTGTAGCCTTATTTGTAAAATAAAAAGTTACCACCATTGTTGCTAATTGTATTATAGCTTGTGTAAACGTCTCTGGAATTGTAACATCTACTTTGAAAAATATAGCAACTAGTATAGGAACAAATATAGCTAGTAAGAATATAGCTAACATTACTATAGTTACTATTCCTCTAAGGTCTTTATTATTATTTAACATTCTATTTTCCTCCTATATTTTGTATATACCAAAAGAAAAAGCCTACTAATGACGTTCCACCTAACATTACTAGAGCTTTAATCCAATTGGTGAGACTATCTAATTTTTCTATAAGATTTCTTATCTTTTCTCCCATTTCTGCATCTTTTATCTCTAGGTCATGGATCCTTTTCTCATGTTCCTTGAGAGCCTCATTTACATCTTCATGTCTGCTACATTGATTTATCATGTGTCACCTACTTTCTCATGTCCCAATAATCATAAGCTCTTTGTACTCCATTTACTAGCTCATATCTTACATCTACATGGGTGAACGTATCATAAACACCAATTCCTCTGAATCCAACTTCTATAGCTTTCTTAGCCACTTCCTCTGGCTTCATTCCTGATATTTTGATATCCGCTGCACACCCTAACATATGATTTGACTTAGGACTAGCTTTAAGACCTTTTTTAATAAGTGCATCATTGTACTCTTTACTTCTATATCCAGAAGTAATTGTTATGGATTTGTTTCCACAAGCCGTCCTTAACTCTTCTAACTTTTTTACTAGGTGTCTATCTACTACCACACTCTTTTTAGAATCATGGCAAGCAAACTCACCTATCTTGAAGTTATCACTTAAATTAAAATTTTTTGTTACTTGATACATAAAATCTCCCCCTTTTTAAATATAGATAGCTTTTTTCCCAAAAAGTTGACACCTATTCAGGTGCCTTTAAATATCCAATTCCGCTTATAAATATGTTTGCTTCACATGGTGCATTCGAAATAAATTTTATAGTATGCCAACCAGCATAGTTTGATAGATATGGTTTAATATCCACAGTTTTGTTATCAAACATGTCCCAACTAACATTAGGCACATCTGTTCCATCTATTCTTACTGTTAAGCATACATCAGTAGATGGTGTAATTCTTGTAGCTTCAATCCAAGGATCATGAATGGTATGGGTATGACCATACCCTGGATTGAACGTTACACCTGTGACATAAGAAGGCGAACTCCTTGTTTGAAGATTAAGAGATGCACTCTTTAGAAAACTAAATCCACCATAATTACTACTGGTAGATAATGAAGCACTAGTTAAGTGTCCACTTGAATAGTCCTTATATGTGGAAAGACTAGCACCTGTTAAAACTGTCCCCGAACTACCTGAAGTTGTATTTAGACTCCCTCCACTAACATATGTAAACCCCATAATACTCTTGTTTACGCTAACACTACCTCCTGCTGTGGCACTTCCAGTTTGATTCATAATAAAATCAGCACTATATCCTAAAGCCTTTTCCACACTAAGACTAAGTTCTAATTTTATAATATCTGATTTAGGAAAAGGAATATAAAATTTTGTTTCTAAATTTCCATTGTTGTAATTACCATCATTATCCTTAGTCCATACCAGATTCAATCTATCACTGCTCCAAATTGGTGTTAAAATACCCCTTTCATCAAGTATAGTAGTTTGCCCATCTGGTGCGATTACCTTGAGTCCATAATGACTTCCAGAATGATTACCTAGCTGTACTCTTTTTGCATTATGATTATCAAATACCTCTATTCCACCTGAGCTAGTTATCTTAACAGAATTGTACAGTTTATTTTCCTTTAAGCTATTGCTAGCTTCATTTAAAGCTTCATTTGCTACATTCGTAGCCGCACTAGCTTGTTGTTGCGCATATTGTTTAACCTCTTCAATTTCGTCATAAGTTGCTATATTTCCTTCATCAAATCCCATAAATAGTTCTCTACTATTATTTCTGTAAAAAGAAAGCCCAGAGTTATCTATTTTGATATAATCTCCTGGACTAATTTTATCATCATTATTAATTTTGTGTACTCTCAAAGAATTAGCATCCCATAGAAATGCGTTAGGAATATCTTTATTCCCTACTATAGTAAATTTAGATGTGCTTAGCTCTCCTGCTAAAAGTTCATCTGTATTTATTCCACTACTATTAATAGCTGTTCTATATTCAAAGTCTAATGTGTCATTATCCCTTTGAGCTAGTCCTATAATAGGCTTTTTGTTTCCAGTAGTTTTATCTGTAGAAGTTGTCATAATTATTATGGCCTTAGCTGTATCTATATTATCTGTATCTAAAATCATTAATCCTTGATTGCTTCCTACTACATAACCTTGGCCAAATTTAATCATATCTCCAGAGTTCTTAATTCTATCATTTAACCACTTAGCAGATATGGTGCCTTCATTGTCTAGCATGTCATATATTTTATCCCAGCTATCTGATTTAGTGTCTACTTTATTCTTTGTATCATTTAACTTTGCTAGAAAATCTACTACATTGTCATTGAAATAGCCTATCTTTACATTTGACTCATTAAATTCATAAGGGTAGAATTCATAAGCAGTTATTCTAGCTTGAATCCTATTATGGATTTTATCGTGTAGTATGTCTTTATCTTGAGTGATTACAGTCCAGCCTAGACCAAACTTCTCCAAATCTCCTTTTATTTTAGACAGCTCTATAATAGATATATCATAATTTTCTATCTCTTGCTCTACCTTATGAAGTTCTTTTAATCCCTGGAGTAATATTTCTAACTGATCATCACTGTCTACTTTATATTCATTACATTTAGGTTTAGGATAATTAGCTATATACTTACTATCTATAAATATGTCTTTTAATTTTCCTTCCTCTACAGTTCCTATAAACTCCAGTACTTTATCAGTAGAATTATTATAAAAGTAACCTTTAATCCCATCTGTTTCACAGTAGTATGGTATTTTAGTTATTTCTAATCCTTCTATAGTAAGGCCATCTTTTCCAAATAAAAATAACCTAGTGGTAGTAGCTTCACTAGATCCTATTCTCCTTAAAGATTTTATATTTTTCCCATATTTAAATAGCTGTATTTTTTCTGCATTAATAGCTACCTTAAAAGTCACCTTTCTTCTTTCTCTATACATTTCTAAATCCCAAAGTTCTATCATTTTATTAATTAGTTTTATTGGACTTCCTCTTTCTGTGACTAAATACTTTGGTTCGTATGTCCCTTCTACTTTTAATTCAAACTCAGTAGAATATCCACTAATTATATTGCATATTTCTTGTGGAGTAGCTTCTAGAAGTTCATAGGTAATTGGAATATAGTCGTCTAGCATTTCATAAAATACATGCTCTGCTTCTACTTCATACACAATACCATTGTTTTCACTTCTAGGTATAACTTCTTTAGTTATTTTAAATATTTCCCCAGCTACTTCAATATAATTTTCCATCTTTAAGTATTCTACTTTGCTGTCCAATGGATTTTTTAAAGTAAGTTTATACGCTCCATTTAATTCTTCTTTTATTTTTACATCAAACGCATTATGAAGTATGGCCTCAGGAGATTGCCACTGTGTGTCAAACTTATCATATACAATAGGCTTATTCACATTATCACCACCTTTCTATACATAAAAATAACACCTATTCTACAGGTGCCTCACTACTTTCATTATCTTCTTGAGGGTATAACTCGATTAACCGATCCATATCAGCTTGATCTAATGCTCCAAACATTACAAACATCTGTAATTCTGTATATACATTTGGTTTTGGCTTTAAATTTCCTTTTATAATTTCCTCATAGCTTTGTATTAACATTGCTTTATCATTTAATATAAACATCTTATTCCCCCTACTTGTTTTCTAAGGCTGTTATTCTAGCATTTTGCATAGCTAATGCTAGTTGAGTTTCTGTATAAGCTAATGCTACAAAATCTTCTAAGCTACTAATTTTTCTCTCATTCTTTTGTGTCATGGCCACAGCATTTAATAATGTAGATTTGCTATTCATGTCTACTATATAACTTATTTCAGCTCCAGCATCTTCTTCTGGTCGAATAGGAGCATATACCTCTACTACATCATTATCTTGCAGCTCCATAATAGTAGCTGATAGCCCATCATCTGAGATAGTAGGAGTAAATGGTATTTCAACTATTTTCCCATCTAACAATTTTTCTATTTTATCAATTTTACTAATAGGATTCTCAAATACTAATCCACCTTTTGAACCGTCATATGTATGCTCATCTTTGTGGTATGGAATTCTCTCTACAGTAGTTCCTTTTCCAAAATTCATAGGTAATGAACCACTAACCTTACATGGTAACATTTTGACCTCTGCCAACTGATAAGTTACAGCAAGTAAACCTTCAATTTCAGCTCTAGCAGTTGTAACTGTCCCTTTCTCAATAACAAATGCGATTCTTTGTTGTACTCCCGATGAACTATAAGTAAAAAATTCACCTACATCCGTAACTGGTATATCGATACTGTAGACTGTTTCGCTTTTACTGGGAACATTCACCTGTCTTGTTGCAATGTTTGAAGGACCTAAGTCTATACAATCATTAGGTAATATATATGTTATATAGTCTACTGCAGGTAAACTTGTATCCATACTAAGATAGTCAGAACTTTGGATTACATAATCATCACTATACTTTTTAGTTAGAGTCTTAGTTTCAAGATTAACTTCGCCTTTAACGTTTCCCACACTTCTAGGTGGCTTTGGTGCTTTAATAAAACATCTACTCTTTTTATATTCATAAGTTCCATCTTTTATATCCTCGTAATTGTTAGTTACTAATAACTTTTTAATTTTATATGGGTCAGGTGCATACGTTGAGTGTCTTCTAAATAAAATCCTTATATATCTTATGTCTTTTGGTAATTTATAGTATTTTTCTCCCCCAGCTTCTACATCATTTGTGAAACTTCGAGACCTTCCAGTTGGTAATTCACTGTCTGTAACAGGTATAAAGTTCTCATCGTAATGTCTCACAGAATCGTAAAATAAGGAACTATTTTTAGTTAAACATTCAAAAACATACTTCGTCCCAATAAAGTGGTCATCACTAATTACTTTCACAGGTATAAATGGAGTGTAAGCCTCGCTATTTTCATCTGGTAGCACTATATATTCTCCATCAAAAAATGCCCCATTTAATAGAGTCCATTCACTATTGAAATAAGGACACCTGTTAATTCCTACAGATTCAATAGCAATTTCATTAGCAGTAGATTTAACTCCTGTAGAAATATAATGTCCCACAGTATCACTTTTTCTTACTTTTGCTTTTCTATACCAAACCCTTCCTGTATCTCCACTAGCAGTTGTTCTAGCTGATGTTTTCAAAAGCACATATTTTGCATTTGGATTGGTTATTTGAATGTTTTCGAACTTAATTATATTAAATGCAGTATTAGTGACATCTGCACTTCTTAATGTTTCTAAATAATTTTTTGAAGAGTCATATATTTGCACAGAAAATCTTCCAACAATGTTACCATTAGTTACTTGCACTCTACTTTGAATAGATACACTTACAACATCATTTAAATCAACGCTAATAAAATCAGAAACAACATTAGCTTCACCAACACCCGTTGAATTTGTTATTTCAATAACTTGTGCCCCAAAAGTCGTAGAAAAACTTCTTGTTGCTGTTATAACAGCATCTGTACCCCCATCTTTAAAATCATCAACAACACCATCTCCATCTGTGTCTTTATCCATGTTAGATGATTTAACTAAGTTTTCATCAGTAATTCCACCAATCACGACCTCTTTAACTGGCCCATATGTCGAAGTTAACTCTAATTCAATAGGTTCTCTCTTTTTATTAAGTCCTTTTCCTAGAGTAAAGATAGATTCAGTATTAGTTATAACTTCTGATTTCTTTTCGTCTTGGGTATCTTCTTCTAACTTCTTAGTCCTACCTAGTTGATCATCCAATCTCTCTTTTAAATTCTCATGTACAGTTCCTTCACTATCCACCAAGGCTTGACTTACACGTGGATCTACTTCTGTACCTCCAGCTACAATAGCTTTAACTTGATCTTGTACATTATCTACTGCATCCTTCACATTGTTAGTACCTGTGACTTTGCCCTCATAAGTTATATTTTCAGATGGATGAGCTGCAGTAGATTCTAAGTGCTCTTTATGCTTATTTTCTATATCATCTTCATTAGCATTGACCTTATTTTCCAAGTATTCTTTATTCCCACTAGCTGTATTCTTTACCTCATTAAAATCACGCTCTATCATCTCATTGTTAGAATTTAATTTTTCCTTTAAACTTAAAAGTGTATCTCCTACAAAATCATTATATTTACTCATTTCTATCACCTTCTTTCCTAAAGGAATGTATGTCTATAATCAAATTTAAGCCTTGAAATATTCAAACTTTCTCCAGTGATTTTAACCTCATTTAACCCTGGTTCAAAATATAAAAAATCGCCTTGCCAGTTGGCTAAAGCGTTCGTAATATCACTATTAAATTCTTTTGTCACAGTCATTTCCTTGCAGTCTATATAAATTTTCTCATTTTCATTAATCGGACCATAGGAAGTAGTTATGTTGTTTGCTTTAATATTTATTACATCGCATGTCCCTTCTATTTCTATAATAGGCACTGCTATATATGTACCAGCATTGTTTACCATAATAGTTTTATGCGTAGTAATATTATTAAATTCTACATCATTATACTGGTCCAAATATATGTGATTTTCTATGGTCATTTCACTATCTAAAGTTAATGGACCAGCCTTATCTATGGAGTATCTAAACCCATCAAAGCAAATAAAGCCTAGAGTAAATACTCCCATGCTCATTATTTCATCTAGATCTAATTGATTGTTAAGATCAGCATAATATATAATATCTGGCTTATCATCAAACCGAAGGACCACTTCTTTAGATAACTTTTTCATTAAATCCATTATCTTTCTTTTAGTCTCAGCTCTATGATCTTTTGCTATAGTACATTCAATAATAATATTTCTAGGTCCATATATCTTTTCTTGCTTAATAGATCTATTGGCTCCTGGTATAGTTATAGATTTTATTTCTATGCTAGGAGTTTCAGGAGCTTTTTTCTTTTTCATGTATATGGAGAAATCAAAGTAGGAATGAAGCCATGTCAATTCACTTTCATATTTCATTTGAAAACCATTCATCTACTTCACTCCTTTTCTCCTTAACATTTCCTTTACTTCATTAGTAAGTTCCCCTACTACTTCCTGCTTTCTCTGCGGAGTATCTACTACCCAGGTTCCTCCTACATTCATATTTAATACTAATGGTTGTGTTCCTTTTATCGAATGTGCCATTCCACTAATGCTACTACTATCTAAGCTCAATACATTATTTAATGTATCCTTTATACTTTTAGTGTCTAATCCTTTTAATAATGTTTTAGAAAATGGCTGCAAGAACTTATCAAGTTTACTAAGTGGTCCTTTTTTAGCGGGAGAATGAAGTTCTGAATAATCACTTACTATACTCATCATCTGCCCCATGGTACGCTCTAAGTCTCTTTTCTTGCTTTCGATACCTTGGATGAACTCCTGCATTAATGTTTTACCACTTTTATAATAAGTATTTTGTTTCCCCTGCAGCATATTAATTACTTGATCTTGTGATTTAGTCATTATATTTTTATAGTTCTTACCAAACTGCTCTGCAGCTGCTTCCATTTGCTTATGATGTTCTCTTATAACATATTCTTGCTGATCTAACTTCTCTTTTTCCTTCTTATAATATTCCTCTAAATTACTAAGCCTTTTTTCTAGGCTTTTCTTCTGATTATCAAACACTTCATTAGATAGCTTAACTAACTTATTCCTTAGCAGTTCCTTTTCCTTAATCAAGCTTTCATAATGGATCTCCGTTTCCTTTATTTCTTTTTTATATTTAGCCTTTAGGTCCTTAAGCTCCTTATCATATTGCCTTTTGACTTCTTTTCTCTCATCCTCTAGCTTATCTAATTTGCTTTTCTTTTCGTCTTCTAAAGATTCTTTTTCTTTATTGGCCTTTTCTTCAATAGAGTCTATTTTATCTTGTAGCTTGCCTATTTCTATTTCCTTTTCTTTATCTGCAATTTCTTTCTGAATATCTAATATTTCTTTCTGCAGTTCCTTAGCTTTTTCTTGAGCTTCTTTAGTGGATGCCTTTGAATACTTGTTATATTGCTTTTGTAATTCTTTTAATTCTTTCTTCTTACTACTAAAAAATAGGTCATTATTCTCCTGGGTTTGTTCTCCCCTTAAAGCTTTTATTTGGTCATTTAATATCTTGATTTCTTTAGCTGCAGACTCTTCTATGTATTCTATTTTCTCATCATAATAGTCTCTTACCTTATCCATTCTTCTATCAAGGCTATCTAATTCTTCTCTTTCTTCCTCCCTTAATGCATCTATGGCCTCGTTCTTTTCATCATTGAGCAAATCTAACTTTTCTCTCTTTTTATCTTTTAATAAATCTATCTCTTTATTAAAACTATCTTTGTATCCTTTAACTATTTTACGTCTGTTTTCTTCATTCTTATCAAGTTCTTTGTCTAAGGCATCTTTTACATTGTCATAAGCTTCTTCCAATATATCCTTTTCTCTATCAATTTTATCCTGTTCTATATCTAACCATTGATCAGCACACTTTTTAACATAGGATACTCTCTTACTTAATGTGGCTTTAGTTCCCCTAGTTACACTACTGTACTTTCTTTTTTCTACTACTGCTTCACCTTTCATGGCATTCTCATGAGCCTTTCTTCTGGCATCATAATAGGCAACATAATCATTTACATAGTCTCTGTTGTTGTAAGTAAATCTTCTGGCACTCATTATTCTTTGCTCAGTCTCATACTACTGATCAGTTTTATCTTTTAGTTTATCTAAAGCCTCACCCACCTTAGGAATCCAGCCTAATAATCTTTGTAAATCTCCAATGATATCTCTAATTACTGTGGCTATAATTATTTTTATTCCACCCCAAGCTTGCTGTATATAGTACTTGGCTTTATCGTTAGTTTTATACAAAGTTATTAGTGCTGTTATCAATCCTGCTATTAAGCTAACTATTAATAATATGGGATTCGCCTGCATAACTGCATTCATTAACGCCTGCTGCATGGTCGCCGCTTGTTGCGCTGCAACAAATTGCATCATTAATCTATTGATAGTACTAAATATTGCATACCCTTTTATAATAGTAAGTGTAGTAGCTAAGAAGGTAGTAAAGAATGTAAATTCAACTTTATGCTCCTTAATAAACTTCCCTAGATTTATAATGCCTTTACCAAAGGCTATTAGAGAATCTATAACTAATGCCAATACCATCCCTACTTTTTCTGCCCATAGGCTTAGTGTTCCATCCTCTGATAACTCATTTATTGTTTCTAGTAATTCCTCTAAACTAGCTTTTACTTTATCAAATGCCTGTTCCCCAGCCTCTCTTCCAAAAGCCTTAAAGTTATCTATAATAGTAGATATTAATCCTTTTGCACTCTTAGACTGAGCTTCCATGGTTCCACCGAATTTTTCTTTTATTATCTTTTGTACTGCAGTAAGAGCTTTATCTACACTGCCAACATAAGCTCCACCACGGTCAAATTCTAATCCTTCAGCTTCTAATTCTCGCCTTGATATACCAAAGTCCCTTAGTCTTTGAAATGCTTCACCGAAGTCTCCAGAATTTAACCTACCTATAGCTCTAGCTACCTCTGATATGTCTTTCCCAAATGCACTAGCTAAGTCTCCAGAGTCCTCTAAGTATTTCTTCGTGCTTAGTCCATATGCTTCAAGCAACTTTCCTGCCTCAACTACTCCTTCTAGTTGAAATGGTGTCTTAGCTGCGAACTCTGCTAACTCTTCCATCTTATTTTGGGCAGCTTCTGTACTCCCTAGGAGTTTTTCAAAGGTAATTCTATATTGTTCAAACTGTGCATTTCCTCCAATAAAAAAATCCGTCAACTTTTTAGTTACGAATCCTGCAAACATTATTTTTATTGCCCTTGATACACCGCTTATACTTCTTTCTAATCCTGTATTAGATCTTTGTGCCTGTCTTACTCCCGCTTGATAGCCTGAACTGTCTAACCTTAATCTTGCTAATAATTGTCCTACTCTCAATATCTCACCTACTTACCCTACAGAGAATCCAGCCTCTGTTAAAACACTTATTTCCTCTTCATCCTTATCATCATTGTCTTCACCACTCATCTCTAATACATCCTTACCTGTAAGAGCTTCTACTATTCCAGCTCTCATTATCTTTATATCTGCTTTTAATTTCTCTACTTCTCTTTTCTTAGCTTCTATGTATAGACACTGTAATTCTGACTTTGTATATTCACAAATAAGAGTGTTAAGAGTTATTCCATACTCAGCCATGACAAAAGTTAGTACAGAATCAATCTCTATATCCTCATTAGATTCAGAATTCCCATTTTCTCCTTCATCAGCAAAAAACCATTTACCTCTATAGCCTGCTCTAATAAATTTAATATTTCTCTTGGTGTTGCCTCTTCTACTACTTCTTTTTTAATACTTGGCACAAATATTTTAACACTCTCATATGGAACATCTAATACCATATCAATGATCTTACTCATTCCATTTGAGACAGCCTTCTCATCACTAGCCTCAATGTCTTTTAGTTTATCTAGTTCTTTAAAAAACTTATTTACTATCTTAACTAAATCACTCTTTGCACTTCTAAAATTTTTAATGCTTAATTCTTTAATCTCTATTTCTTCTCCACCTATAGGTACTATTGGATATTCTTTTAATAAAATACTCATTGTTATTAATCCTCCTAAAATAAATTAGAGGGCTTAATTGCCCTCATTATTATGCAAATGCATCTTCACTGTCTACTACACTTCCTAGTGAACCAGATCCATCATTATATACTTTTAATTCTAATGGTATAACAGTCTTATCTCCCTTTTGTAATCCCATGGAAACTTCACCTATTTGTCCTACTTTTTTAATAGTCCATCTTCTGTGTTTTCCACTAGGACCTTTTCCAGTAAATCTTACAGCAAATTTCTGTATATCTAATTTAGATTTAATATCAAGTGTTTTAGTTTTCTTTGTACCATCTTCCGTTATAACTTCACTAGGATCATAGTTTAAAGCTAGTGCAATATTATCTAATATTGACTCTACTAACTGTGTAGTTATTTTTATCCTTCTTTTAATTACAATTTCATCTATTGGATCTAACTCCTGATCTACTTCAACCTCATAAGTTTCTACTGATTGAGAGAATTGAACCCCTCCTTCTGTATATCCAACACTTTTCCATGTCGCTTCATCATCTCTTGAAATTTCTATAAGACTAGGGGCCCCAACTAATACATTCACTTTATCGCCCATGTTATTACCTCCTTATTACTCTAAAATTCATACTGTACTCATACCTATCTTTATCATCAAATCCTATAGGAATAATATCGCTAGTAGGTATAAGTGAGTACACATAAAAATTACCTAGATTCAAATTATCTAGGTTTCTTAGTTCTTCATATATTTTATTTGCTTTTTCTTCACTCTCTAGAGAGTTCTTATTCCTTACTATAATCTGTAGTCCAATTTCTCTAATATGCTCTATATTCCCTCCAGCACTAGGTAAGACAACTACTACATCATTAGGTTTATCTGGCTTTTTAAAGCCTTTTATATCTTTATTAAACTTTCCATAACCTTTAGTTTCTAATAGTTTCCCTATCTCTGCATAAATACTGATACTATCACCTACTCATTTTTCTTCTTACTACCTCTGCAATATTCTCTATAAAATCATTTTCATTAGCTTTTATAGAGTTCTCTAAATACTTTCTTCCGGGAGTAAACCCTTTATAACTAGGTTTGCCTATTGTAATGTCTCCAGGTTCATATGTATCTTCATGCATTCTAGCTGCATACTTAATAGCTACTCCTCCCACTTTTATGTCTGCTACTAAAACATTTCCATCGTCCTCGATCTCTGTCTTATTAATAGCGTCTTCTAGGTTCCCTTCATCTTTTGGAGCTAATGCCTTGGCTCCAGTTTCTACTTCTTGTACTTGGTCCTTGAACTCTTCCATTAGATCTTCTTTTAACTCACCAAAATGATTACTTAAAAATCTTCTTAGTTGTCTATCATCTAACTCAATTCCAGAACTAAACAAATCATTCATTAACAATACACCTTCTTAAAAACTATATTCCCCTCAATATCCTTTTTACTAGATTTAGCTATTACATCTAATTCATTTCCTTCATAAGTAACTATATCCTCTACTCCAATATCACAATCACCAGGAACTTTTATCTCTAGGCTTACAATTACCTCTTCTCCAATCTTATCTTTAACCATGGTGAATTTTTCTTTAATTCTTGCTGGTGTTGTCATTTCTTCTGAATAAGATTCATTTCCTCCAAAGTCTGTATCTGATTTCTTTTTATACTTTATCTTTTCATTAAACTCAACCATTAAAGATCCATTACTTTCTTACCTTTTAATAGTTGTTTTACATAAGGTGATATGAGAATATTAGCATTGCTTTTATAACTCTCAGATGCATCATCTACACTTATAGATTTAACACCTTGAAGTTGCAGTTTAAATCTTTTACTATTTTCATTCTCTAGTAGATATAAAGCTTCTTCATATACAGCTTTGTCATAATTCTTATGCTGCTTTATTCCTTCTCCATACTCTCCTTTGATAATATCCTGTGATAAGTCTAGAGCAGACTGCTTTTTAGGTTCTTCGCATTCAATCCAAATACTATTAAATAGCCTATTATTTAAATACTCATTTGCCTTTTCTAGCATAACTCCATCTATTCCTCACTCTCGTTTTCTTCATCATTATCCCCTTCCGTATCGTCAGCTTTATTATTCTTTTTTGACTCTAATATCTCCGCTATAACACCTGCCTCTTCAAAATCTTTTAAATCACTTTTATTCACCGTAACTTTGTCTCCTATTTCATATCTTTCACCTTTATATTTTATATTTGCTTGCACAATAACCTTTGGCATTGATAATTCCTCCTTAAAATATTAAAGGACCTTTTAAAAAGGCCCTCTTATCTATGCTACATTGGCAATAAATACACTATCTATTGATTCAAAACTTGGTAACATTACTGCTGATACTTTTGTAAATACATTCACTGGATCTACTTTCTTTTGAGTGGTTATAGCAACACCTGTATTTACTATTTGTACCTCTGCAGCATTTTGGCCACTCATTAGATCTGATTCTTCTGGAGTAGTACCATAATAGAAAGTACCTAAATTACCATCAGGAATCAATGTAAATGTATTATCCGGGAAGAATTGAGTACTAACTCCAGCCTCAGTTTTATATTTTTTATTGTATCTAGCTATTTTCAAACCTAATTTATTTTCTAGGTAGTCTTCTAATAACTTATCTGTCATGATTATGTTTTGGCCACCTATAGGATTCATATCTAGCCTTATCTTTTTATTAGCCTTTATGTAATTCCATGTTTTCTTAGTGCAGATAGCTCTAGAAGGTTTTTCTCCTGTGTCCTCCTCAATCTTATCTTGCCATGCTTCAATATCACTTACTGGATCTGAGTTTTCTGCGTCACTCCACGCATCAGTCCCTAATAGAGTTTCCTTATGTTCTATAGGAAACTTATAATCATACTCATAATTCACTTTGTTAGCTCTAATAGCTATTGTTCCATTAGCTAACAACTGCATAATCATTCTTTCACCTTGTACCTCAGCACCATCTATCAAACCTGTTACATCATCAAATATTTTCTTTGTGATCATATCTATATAGGCTTGATTTCCACTAGCTAAAATTTTATTAAGTTCTTGTCTATCTTTCTCCTTGATGAGAGTTCCTTCTTTGAAGAATGGCATTTCTGTTTCTAGTTCATCAAAGCCAATTCTATCTCTTAAAGTAGTTTCAACGTCAAAGGCAGAAGGCTTAAGTGCTACTGGAAGTCCTTTAGATCCCTTAATCCATTTTAAATCTAGCCCTAACTGCTTATCAGCTGGGAATAATGTCATTCCCAAGTAAGGAATCTTATTAGAAGTATCCTCACTGTAGTATACTGCTATTTCTTTAGGTGTTACTATTTGATAAATGCTAAGTCCTTCACCAGCAAATAACTGTAAGTTAATATTAAATAACATTTTTTTCATACTTTCTAGTCTTTTCATATATGTTCACCCTTTCTATTTCATAAATAAAACCCTGCCTAGTAATGCTGTTTTAGCATCCTCGCAAGGTTGTTCTGGAATCTTATTTAAATCAATATTGCCTTTTATAAGCATGGATCCAGATGCAGGTCCATAAGTAACATTTACGTCATATAACAAAACACCCTCAGCATCACTACCTGTGCTACTTTGGGTGTTTTTCTTAACTACTGGCTCATTTTCATTTAACAATGTGGGTTTTGTGCTTCCACCTATTATGGTTCCAGCCTTAACGATTTTGTTTCCATTGGAATCTGCTGTTATTCCAGTATCATCTACCATAACTGGGATACCTTCAAAATTCTTTGTCTTTAATATCTCTTTTACTCCCCCATAGGACTTCTTAATAAATTTCATCTATTTTCCCTCCTTAAAAATAATGATTTTGGCCTTTAGTTTGATTTTCATTAACAGTTTTTCTTTTAGCTGCTAATCTTTCTCCTATGCTCTTACTAGTATTGTTATTTGTTCCTGGATTGTTACCTCCTCCATTTCCTACATTAGAATTAATTTGACCTATTAAGAAAGGATAATCCTCTATTACTTTTTTAATTACATCTTCAATCCCTTCTACTGCTCCATCTTCTTTTACTTCTATTTCTGATAAGTCAGCTAGTTTTAGAGCTGCATCTATTTGCTTTACATCTAGCCCTTCTCCTATGGCCTTTACTTTAAACTCTGCCGTAATTAATGTAGTTTTTGCTTTCTCAGCTACAGCATCTTTTTCTTTGGTTATATTGTTCAATTGTTCCTGAAGTTTTTCAAGATCAGTTTTATTCTTTTCATCATCTGCTTTCTTAGCTTCAATAATTGATTTTAATGCTTCTGTATTTTCTATCCCTAATTCTTTTAGCAATTCATCTGTAGCAAATTTCTTGACTTTACCTTTTTCTTTTTTTAACATTTTGTCTAACTCTTCTTGAGTATAGGTTTTATTATCTCCTACTGGTTCATTTCCTCCGTTATTACCTGGTTCTTTGCCGTCTCCTCCACTTGGTTCATTTCCTTCATCAGCAAAGAGTTGGAGATTAATATCAAATAATCTTTTTTTCATTCTTATTTCCTCCATCTTATAAATATTCACCTAATTATGTGCATAAAAAAGAGCCTCTTATCAGGCTCCTTTTTTAACTTTATTGTTCTCATCCTCTATTTTTGTTATATGAATATCTCTTATATCGAATTTTATATATGGTTCTGTATTCTCATTTATTAGTAACCAGCTCTTAATGAGATTTTTTATCTTATGCCTGGTTTCGCAGAGATCTGTCCAGATACTATGATCTGTATGTGTAATTTCCATTTCTTTGTTGCTATTACCCTGTGGTTTTTTTCTAAATACAAATTCATGTCTAATTGGCTGTAGTCGTACATCCTCTTTATACAAAAATTCAATTGTTGCATCTACATTTTCATCAATATAGTCCTCTGATTCCATTTCTATTATTGCATATTTTTTGCCTACATAATAGGTGTCATATGTATATACAATAACATATATGCTATTTTCAGAATTTTTCTTTTTCACGCAATAAAATTTAGGCCTAATCTTAATAGATAATATATATGACCATAGTAAAGAAATAGCAATAAATCCTATGATAGAGACTTCAAATTTTCTCGACATTATTTCTTTATACAGTTTATCATCATAAAACAAAGTAATTCCTTTCATAGTTATCAATATTATACCTACACTTATAATGCTCACAGGTACAATGAAGGTATATCTATGTATAAACATTCTAATTGGCCCTATATCGCCACTATACAAATAGCTTCTGTAGTAGGCACTTGAATAACGTAATCCTATAAATGAAATAATAATTATTTCACTCCCAATTATCATAGTCATTATAGATAATGATTTATATTGGCCTATCTCTAAAAACATAATTAACAATATTAATGCAATAAACATGTAACTAGAATATATAAACATACTATTTTTCCCTATATTCTTTTCATCATAGTCAGAATCAAATTCTTCCTTGCAAATAGCATGTATTGTTTTATTTACTACTATGGCAATAATTGCAATCACAGATAAAGTATAAAAAACAATTTGAATTTTATTATTCATGTTAGCAACAGGATCTATCTCTGATTGTACATAGTCTATTTGAAAAAAATTTAACACCTGCATCCCTCCATCCCACGTATAGTTTACATATTATTACATAATTTGTAAACTATATATTGGAGGATTCATTTATTTATGGATTTTTATCTTCCGGCTTCTTTATATTTCTTTTTCAAATTAGACCAATTCTTAGATTTCTTTACCTGAATAAATCCACTTAAAGACTTTGGAGCATTTTTCCCTAACCTAGCCTTATATCTTTCATACTGTAGCTTATTTTGTCTCTTCTTTACTTTCTTTTGCTGCATACCCTGGTACTTTTCCTTTTGTGCATCAGTTCTATAATCAGTACTACTGTTAGATTTCTTTCTTAGTTCTTCTACATCTCCATCATAGTACTTCTCTTGGAATATAGACACTGTATGCCTGCAGTTAGGATGAGTATGCTTTATTATGTGGTTATCCCATTTAGGGTAATTAGCATTGTTTCCACTAATAGAGAATACTCTGCCTTCTACCTTGGCGCACTTCTCACATGTAACTCCATGCTCTGATACCTTAAGTAAATCATAACCTTCTTGAATAGCTCTGTTTTCTATTCCTCTTGTATTAGCTTCTCTCAAAGTACTTCTCATGTTCATTTCTGCATAGGAATCTAATCTCCAGTTTCTACCTAACTTATCTTTAAAAACTATAAAACCTTCTTGAGTTAATCTTTCTACCACATTCTTAGATATGTCTTTTCTAGTAGATCCCTTTAACATACCTTTTAAAGCTTGTTTCTTTGTTATCTCTGCAAACTTATCCTTTGCCATTCTTCCTACTTGAATATTTAAGTTTGCTATAGCCATAGACAAATTTTGTTGGAGAGCTGTAGTTAAAGCATCTATAGATTCCATATGGAGGCCTGTAAAAGTTTTGTCTGTGATCTTTGCCTTAAATTCTCCAGTATCTATAAAACTTAGGTCCATTCCTTCTAAGTCAAATCCTTTTAAATATTCTGCCTCAACTGCAGCTGCGGAAAAATCATCATAGAACTTCCCTAGCTCTACTGTTATAATCTGCATTTGTCTGTATATCCGCTTAGCCTTGTTCATGTTACCTCCACTGGCTAAAGCATTCATTTTCTCATAGAGTTCAACCAATGCCTCTTGAGTAGTTTCCGTTAATATCTTTAAAGCTTCATCCATTATTCATCCGCTCCACCACGTTGACTATTTAAAGCTACCTGTGCATTTTTAAATTCATCCTGCTGCTCTGATTGTATTTCCTTATATTCTTCTTCAGCCTTATCCTTAGTCACTTTATCAGTTCTCATAATAGATGATTTAACCGATGTATTTCCACTTTGAAGCCTTAATTGCTCTATCTCAGCCTGTTCCTTATCATCCTTAGAGAATCCTTTTTCCCATTTAATTTCTATATCTTTTAACTTTATATCTTTTCCTTCAATGGCTAAAGCATTTCTAACTATTCTTTTAAGGGCTCCTCTCCAATAGGTCATGAATCTATCTGTATTACAATCGGCCCTAAAAGATTTAAGTTGTATAGCTCTACCTGATATACTTCCATCTGAATCAATTCCATATAGACTAGGACTAAGGGGAGTTACTATATAAAGTATTTTAAATAATACCTCAGTTATATATCTTATATTACCTTCTACTTCTGCAGGCCATGTATGATAATTTACTTCTGGATCATCTTCATCTCTTTGAATATATTTGCCTATAACTTTATTAGGATTTCCTCTATCATCAGTGCCTAAGTCTGGTCCACTCATAGTAGGATCCGAATACTTATCAAATAGCCTGGAGAGTTGACTAATTCTATTATTTATTTCATCATATAACGGCAGTAACCCATCGTGTATAGAACGTCCAAAGTAATCACCATTACAACGCCACAAAGGAATATGTACTAATAAGCTATGCTCTATATTTACTATTTCTTTGTCCTTAGATAATCCTAAGAACTCACTTACACTAACTTCTTTACCTAATTTACTTCCATTATCCTTAAATACTTGATATGAAATGTTTAGCTTATTATCTACCATTTGATAACTCTCTACATATCTGTATTTCTTACCATCTCTTTTAAATATCCAGGATACAAACTCTCTACTAAGATTTCTCTTGTCTCCTTCCTGATGTTCTACAAAATAAAAATCAGGCTGGATTGAATCTAATCTTAGCCTGTTATCTTGTTTATATATTTTAAAAATAATGCTCCCTTTATTTGCTTGATCTATTGAAGTTTCTAATATTTGAGTATGTATTTCATTATCTTCTAGGAAGTTGTCTATATCCTCTTGTATCTTATCATTCTTCACATCTAAAATAGGAGGCCTACGACTAAGTAAGTCAGATACTAGTAAGGAAACTTCCTTAGGTATATTAGCTTGAATGTATATATGCTCCAATGAATTTACCCAAGTTTTCTTACGCTCTCCTGATATATGAGGAAGATCATGTATTTTTTTAGTTAGTACCTTGTAGATTTCATTATTGAATATATCTAGTTGCTCCTCATATTTCTCTAGCCTATCCTTATCTTTATCGTATAAAGGAAACTTATCTCCTTCTTTTAATACTCTTAATTCTCTTGTATTAATTAGCATTTCTATCACCTACATTCCCGATGGCTTATTTGTCACTCTTACTTTAATTCCATTAAATAAGATTGTATTAACAAAATACCTTACTGCATCCATTGAATGGTCCATAGTTTTTACTGGCTTATCTTCTCCTCTTTCAGCTGCTTTATCATCCCATACATAGGAAAAGAACTCCCTAAAAGTGTTAGTGCATTTATCATTAAATAAAATCATCACTTCACTTAAAGCAGTTCCTACATTTCTGATTCCCTCAAGTACATCATTCTTAGCTTTTTTAATCGTGAATTTTCCCTTTTGTTTTATCAGAGTTATAAAACTTGCTGCAGATGGATCTATTATTATGGATTTTATTTTTCTATCTCCTACAAAGTCTATTAAGTCCTTGTAATACTGAGTGTCTGTCTTTTGCTTAGCCTGTTCTTTACCAGAATAATAATATTCATCTACTAAATACCATTTGCCTTTATATAATCCCCACAATAAAAAAACTGTGGCATTATGGGTTCCATAGTCACAGCTTACATAATACTTACTATATTCTCTTTTCTTTGTCTTTACCTTATGCTTATCTTCATCAAACATATCATATATAATTCCCTCTGCCATTACCCATAAGCCTAATATATAGCGCTTATAAAATACTCCTGAGTACATATTTCGATACCTTTGTTTGATTCTTTCACTTAATGAAAGATTATCATCCATAGTAAAGTGTAAATATATGATATTCTTTTCTTTGGCCTTATCTAACCAATTAACTTTAAACCAATGATACGGTCCTGAAGGGTTACAGTTGAACCAATATTTAGAACCATCTACAGAACAACGTCCAGTAGCCTGACTTACAAAACTCTCTGGCATAAGAGCTACTTCATCAAAGAATACTCCGGCTAAAGTTATACCTTGGATTAAATCCTGGGAACCCTCATCTTTTCCACCAAAGATATAAAAATAATTGCTCTTTCCATTACGTGTTATTACTACTAAGTTATCAGCTCTATGATCTTTTAACTTATATCCTCTAGCCCTTAGCATTAATTTGAGCCAGAACAAAACGTTTCTTCTAAAAGATCCTATTGTTTTACCACACATTCCAAAGTTCTGCTGGTCAAAAGTTTCCATGGCCCATAAAACAAATGACAATGACATTCCTATAGTCTTACCACTTCTTATAGCTCCATCAGCTATAATACCATCTTTATCTTTTACTGGAGAATTAGGTAACCACCAAGTTAGTATTTTCTTTTGCTTCTTCGAGAATGGTCTGAATTTAAATGCAGCCTTCTTAATCTTCTGTAACATCATCCCATACCTCGCTTACTTCGCCTTTTAATGCATCTATAAAACCATCATCTTCATATTCTCCTTCTTCATCATTTACTTTAGCTTTTTCTAACTCTAATTTCTCTCTCTTAAGATCTATCTCTATTTCAGTTTTATATTTATTAAACTCAAACTTTTCTCTATCCATTTGAAGCTTTTCTGTATCCCCTATAAGAGATGCTTTAGTTTCTATTAATTTTCTTAATTGCTCCATACATATTAAAATACCATTTTCTCTATCTTCTTCATTGATTTCTTTCTCATGCTTGTTACCATACATGTCATAAAAGAATGTTACTTCTCTATTAAGTAACCTTGCTATTTTAAGTCTTAATAGCCTTATTTCTTCATCTATATTTACTGAAGCTGTTGTTTGGTCAAATATTTCTTTTTCTTCTGGTCTTAGCATGTTAGCATATAAAGATTGATAGGCACCATGCTTTATGGCATTAATATTTCCTTCTGGAGCTCCACCATCATTACCTAGTGCATTTTTATTTCCTATTTGTCCACCTTTTTTACGTTTCTTTTCATTAGTAACGTTACCTTTTGTTTTTGGTAACGCTCCCTTTAATTCTTGATCCCATTTATCCTGGCTTTTCCACTTTCGAATTTGAGAATCTTTTAGTCCTAACTCTTCTGCAATATCTTTTAATTTCTTTTCTCCATTAGATTCTAAATACATAATCTTTGCTTTATCTCTATTAGGACTCCTAGCTCTAGCCATTCATCACCACCTCTGTCATTCGTGTTGTTTTTTGGTATGAAAAAAAGAGCCCTGTTAGACTCTTACATTAACCTTTAGTCATTTCCACCAGAGTTTTTGCTACTATATCTTTGATTTCTTGCCACCCTAATTCAGCACCTTTACCTAATACATATTTTATTTTTTCCATACCGGATAAAGTTTTATCAATCCCTATTTTTTGTTCTATATAATCTATTCCATCTCTAGTTATCATCAGTCCATATATACCATAATCACATATTTCATCGTCTGCATAATATGGTTGGAAATTTTTAATATATCCCTCGTTTTCTAACTTCCTTAATGCTATTATGAATTTCTCTTCATCTAGATTAATAATCTCAGGATTAATATTATTTTCCATATCTGGGATATCCTTTTGGTACTCCAAGTAAATTGATACCAATACCTTTTGCTTAATATCAAGTTTCATGTTTTCATCCTTTCATTTTTCAATAGTGACATTCTATAATATTGTTCTCTCTTATTACTTCCTTAAAATGCCTGTCATCTTTGCAAAATGTTTTAATAGTATCTATATGTTCTCTCTTTTGCTCTATAAGATTATCTATGTCTACTTGCTTTAACATTTTACTTTTAATTTTAATATCTATATCCTTTATAGATTCAACTGCAAAATTTATCATCCTTTCATCCGCATTACGTGAATCTTTATAAGACTCTCCATGCAAATTCCTTCTAAGTGCTTCATCTATTTCATATATTACTTTTCTATTGCAATGCCCAATTTGCTTTCCTAACTTTCTCTTATCAATTGTTGTAATCAATCTGCATAAAGCTACAAACTTTTTTCGTGAGCCATCGTACATATCCATTTCTACATGTACTTTTTCATCATAAATCGAATAATTCTTAGCTTCATCCTTACTTACAATCGGTATTCCCGATACTATAGGGCCATGTTTATTCCCCATATTATTGCTTACAATAATAACCTTAGTGATCTCTTGTAAGCAATTACGATGACTCATATCAACAGTACAAATACTACCCCTGTTCACAAATGTTTTTATATCCATTGTTATTCCCCCTAACTTCTATAAAGTTCTACACGTAAATACTAATTCCTCTTAATCTTTAACCTGTCTCATTCGTCCTTTAATTCGCTTATAACGTCTATGCTTCATCAAGTTCTCTACAGCATCCCCTAATTCTATCTCTTTCTTCCGAACTGGTGCCCTAGCCCTTACTTCGTACAATTTTTTCTTAACATCATTATCCGACATATCTTTTATTTTCAATTCATCATCTTCTTTCTACTCGGTACATAACAAAAGACAGCCGATTTCTCGACTGCCTTTGTGAGGGAACAGGATAGTTATGTAGAATCATTTTTCTATGGTTATCAGGGGGACAACCATGAATTCTTTACACTATCAGAATAACATGCTTTTTCCCAAATATGTGTCTAAAAAAATCCAAACTATACTGCTGTTAATCCTCTAATTCCAAATATTCTTATGGCAAATTTCTTGATTGCCTTATCTTTCTGATAGTACACATTACTTCTGCTATAACTTAATTCTTCCGCTATTTCTTCCTTAGAAGCTCTATCTATATACCACATTCTAAGTACATCTCCTAATTGCTCTCCATCCTCATTCATTTCATCCAAAGTAGCATCTACCTCTTCCAGCTTCTCCTCTGTTTCCTTCTTCATCTCTATATAGCACTTTAATTTATACGCTATATCCATTATATCCTCTGGAACCTTATTCCCCTGTGGCATATCATCTATAACAATAGCCTTTGCATCACTAGGAGCTCCACTCCATTTCAATTTAGTAATTTCTCTGTTTATATGATTCAAGCTATATTTTAAATCTCCATAATGCTTTAAATATAACTCTGCTTCTCTTATGTAATTCATTTTAACTCCCCCTTTTGTGTCTTATATAACTTTTAAATCAAACATTCCCCCACTCGTCGTTCAATGTTCTAGTTAAACTTATAGTTAAATACTTAACGTATTTATAATTCCATGGTATAATACTGTTATATTTTTCCAGAAAGTAGGTGATTAACATGCGTGACAACAATGTAATTGATGAAAGTATAATAGAAGAAGATCCAGGTAAAAAAAAGGAACCTCTAGCTATAGGCGGATGGTTAGTTTTACCCTCAATCGGTGTAATAACAAATCCATTTCGAACAGTCTATGGAACTTACTCTATGTTCATGAATATATTTCAATCAGGTCAATGGGATCAAATAGCTTCTAGTAATAGCGCCTTCTATGATCAATCTTTGAAAAACATTTTAGTTTTTGAACTTGTTTCAAACGTTCTCATGATTATACTCTCAATCTTCCTTCTTTATTTATTTATAAGAAAATCTAAACATTTTCCTAAATCATGGATTGCTTTTGTTTCAATCAATGCATTAATACTAACAGTTGATTTAGTTTTGTGTAGAAAATTTGTAACAAATGCACCTGGTGCTGGTGATTTATTCATGACGTTAGCACGAAGTTTATTTGCATTAGTAGTGTGGGGTACTTACCTAATGAAGTCAAAACGTGTAAAGAATACTTTCATCAAATAATTTAGTCAAAAGATCACATTACTTTGTGATCTTTTAATTTATTTATAATCTCAGTTAAGACATTCCACCTGCAAATCTTCCCCTATTGTAAATCCATACTTATTAGCAATATTCTCTATATAAACCATATCACTTATCTCAGCTTCTTCTCCCATCTCACAAATGATTTCTAGTAGCTCTTTTATATCTTGTTTCATTGGATCATCCCCTTTGGATACTTCAAACTAATTATCTTATCTATCTGCTTGTCACTTAAAGTAATACTCTCTACAGAATCTCTTCCATAGTTCCTATACATAAAAAATATATTCTTTACTATCCTTCTTTCTATTCCAAAATATAAAGCTATTTCGCTATAACTTAATGGTATTCTACGTCTTATCTTTCTTAGGATCTTCCTAAGCGGCCTTGCATATCTTCTTCTCATCATTGACACCACCTTCTTAAAATTTATATCTCATTTCTTAACAAAGTTTAATAATCCTTTCATACTTTCTTAACATATTGTTGATATCATATAGTTATAAAAGGCACACACATTTTCCTTCCAACTTCACATAGGGCTTCTGCTATCTTGCAGAGGTCCAATTCGATTTATAGGAATTTTCATATTGTATTTACTATTTGTATGAATAACTATCATGTGTTAAAATTTACCTATTCTCATGATTGGAGTTGATTATTTTGCATATGAAATTACCTTTTTGGCAATACATACTTATTTGCTTACTCGTTTACTTATCAATTGGTTTTATTGATAAAAAACTTAAAATCTATCATAGGCTATACACAAAACTTAAATCTAAAATATTGGCTAAATTAGCTATTTATTTCGTTGGTATTTTTGCAATTATATTTACGCATTATCTTGGTGTTAATCCAAGAATCAATGTTGCATTGGCTGCAGGCCTCGGAGCAGGTATTGCGTCTATTAGATAAATTGCCTTTTGATAATGCCACTCACTTAATCTTCCTCAACCACTAGAATCTTCTCAAAGCACCAGCCCTTATTAATGAGCTTCTCCACATGATCTGCCACTTTTTTTCTAGCTATAGATTTAAAACCTTGTGCTATGACTCCATATATAATTCCTATGGATACCTGGATAATATCCATAGCTTCAAGGATTATAGAAGCTGCAGCTTCTTCTAGCAATTCATCGCTCTCATGATTCTGGCAAAATCTAAAATAAGCCATGGCACTAAGTAGTTCCTCAAACTCTTCTCCTAGCTTTTTTCTAAGTATATTTAAATCATTGTTGTTCTTTAAGCCTAATAACTTATTGCTCTTTAGTACTGGAAATATAAATCTCACAGTAATCCCTCCTTTACTTTCTTAGGCCTATCTCCTTAAGCCTTTTATTTATAGTCGTTGTTGAAACCTTATACTTCCTAGCTAGTTTACTAATACTCATTCCAGACAAATATAATTTCCCTAATTCATCTAGGTCCTTATTAGTCCATTTCCTATGCTTATTTCCCATGCCACTCACACTTATCACCTCTGCATTCTTGATAATTTCATAAAGAACTCCCATATGAAAATCCACCCTTCTACACAAAACCAAAGCATGAATATAGCTGCTATTAGATCTATTGCACTATTCGTTCCTAACTGCATCTAGTAACCCACCTTTTCAAACTCTGCTATCATAGCCTGTCCATATTTGCCTAACACTTCTTTGGCTTGATCTATTAACTCTATAGTCTCTCCTCCTGCTAAAGCCATTTCTTCCACAGCCATAGCAATCTCATTAACTTTTTTATCTAACATGGATTTCTCCCCCTATTCCTCACTTTTTTCTCTAGTTCCTCAGCCGAATATTTATCTGTACGCTGCTTAAAGTTATGAAATCTATTGTTCTTTCCACCTACAGGTTTCTTAGGTTCAGTCTTGTTGCCCTTTTTCTCCTCGGCTATCCTTTGACCTATAATCTTATCCCAATTCTTTCTAAGGCCAGTAGGTGATTGGACCACTGCATTCCAAAAGTCATTTTCCTCAAAAGCATATTTGATTATTTCATATACCTCTTCTCTGCTCCTATTGTCCCTCTCAAATATGATCCTCATATCATTGGCCCACTTTTGTAGATCTTTTACCGTATCATTCGGAACTCTACACTTAGGATTAAACTCTAGTATTCTTTCTCTTAGATACACAGCAGCTTTATAGTACATAGAGTTTTCATCATATTTAATTTTCACATTGCCTTTATTGTTTTTATTTCCCTTAGAATCTTTTTCTGTAGAATTTTGATCTAAAGAACTTTTTCCTGGGGAATGGGTTGAAGATTCATCCGGTTCTTCAACATAATTATTTATATATTCTTTTTCTTTTTCTTTTTCTTTTTCTTCCCCATAGTCTACCGATAGACTATCGATAGGGTATCCATAGTCTATACAAAGCTGTTTGAAAATTTGTATAAACTCTGTGTTTTTAACGCCTTTAAGCTCCTTATCAACACACGCCATTACCTTAACGCTCTTAATGGAGTTATGCTTTATCCAATTAAGAAGGACTATCTCTTTAGTTGCTTTCGAATACAATATCTTTCCATACCCCTCAAAGCGCTCTAGTAATTTCTCTACTGTTTCTCTGTTATATCCCGTCTCCATCTCTATCACCCTTAAAGGTAATTCATATATCCCACATTGTGATGTCTTAGAGTTAGTCATTAAATATATGTAAAAGTATTTTTCTTCAGGGGTAAGATCTATTACAAAAGCATCTTGCCAAAATGATATTTGTATTTGTCTGTACACTGCCACGTTTTTCACCTACCTATAAAAATTTATGTATAATTCCAAATACAACTACCAATACTAATATTAGTAAAATTGTTTTTACCATCATCTTTATTCTTAAGATGTAGAGTGGAGCTCGTCTTCGCTCCACTTGTAAATATTCAGGGTTACTAAGCATTGTAGCCTCCTTCTAAAGTTAATGTTAAAGCTACACATTAACTTCATTCTTTAACACGAATTCTATTCATAGAGGAGAATCTATTTCTCCTCTTTTGAATTTCCATCCTCAACTACATAATCTGCTTCTATGAATACATTCTCTGGTTCAACGTCTGACATGTCCTGTGCTATCTCAGTTTTTATAGTTGTATCCTGTGCAAGTTCTCTTTGGAATTCTACCTTTATTGGTGCATACTTTAATACTTTCTTTAAGATAGTTTTCTTTGCCATTTCATCAAAGTTATTTGTCCAAGGAGAATACTTACTGCTATAGCTCTGTGAGTATTTCCTACCATGAGTCTCAACATCTTCTTTGCTTATTACTTCAAATCCATACCCACCATTCTTTAGCTTATAGAATGAGTAGTATGCTATAACTTTTCCTCTCTCTTTTAAAACTGGCTTATGGTGTAATTTAGATTCTAATCCATACTCATAATCAAATTCATCATTCTCATATACTTCATGTGCTTGTATTGATGCAAACTCTCCACTTCTGTGAGCTAGATCTATTAATCCTTTATATCCCACTTGAAATTGAACTTCTAAAGTCCCTTTGTTCTTAAACGGTATTAAGTAAGCCTGTCCTAATGGAGTGTTAGGCTCTAAGCCTAATTGTGCTGCATTCATTAGAGCTCCCATAAAACTCTTTGGTGTACATTCTGCTAACTTAGGATTAACTGATAAGGCTGTTAGAGCCATTCTTGTAAATCTCTCTGGAGTTATTACCTTTGGAAGAGCCTTTTTAATTTCAGGCTCCATTACTTTAATCCAATCTTTTATGGTTTTAGGTTCTTTTTTCCCATCTATTTCTTTCTTATCAGCTTTACTAGCTAAAGCATTTTTCACATTTGCACTTGCCATCATGATCCCTCCTATTTACTTTTCACCTTTGCTTTTATTGCTTTACGTTCTTTATGTTTTTTTAATCCTAATCTTCTACTTTAACTTCAACCTTAACTTTCAATTCTTCTTAATTACTTCTAATAAGTCTCTATTCCATAGGAAAACTTATTTAATAGAAAATCTTCTGCTTATACTTTCCTTTGCATATTCCTTATATAACTCCGGATGATCTACTTTAAATTTCTTACTATCAAATCTATTACTCTTGGTAGTTTTCCAAGTGATCTTTCTATCTTCTACTAAAGCAAGTTCATTCTCACCCATTTCAAGTTGGAACTCTTGCTCTATTTGCTTTTTCTCTGTCTCTAATTTTTTAAGCATTTCCTTAAGTTCATCTAGTCTTTCTAATTTGGAAATAAACTCACAACCTTCTAAGTTTATAGAACTCTTAGGATTTGATATCTGATGCATTTCCCTCAGTATATTATCTGCATCCTTAGAACCGTCAGGAGCGGGTATTTCCAAGGAAATAACGTTGTTTAGCCAAAAATCTTTTTCTATAGACATTAAGTGATTTATTACGTCTTCATCCCTCATTATTTTCTTGTAAACAAACTTTTCATTTCCTATAAGTACTGCTATCCACCAAGCATCATATCCAGTTACAGCCATATAGTGATGGCACTGAATTTCATAATGAATTGGAATCTTATCCTCTTCCCAATCTTTCTTTGAATATGAGTTTGTAGTTTTACATTCTAAGCCCTCTTTTACTCCAACTATGTCTCTATCTATATTGGCTAACATAAAGTCGTACTCTGGGTGTTGTAGGATTGCATTTCTACGTCTTACCTTAAGGCCTGTCTCCTCAACAAACCTTTGAGCTACATAATCCTCTAGGTCCCTTCCTATTCTCATTCTTTCGTTATCATTTAAGCTTTCAGCTTGTCCTGTTTTATCTAAGTAAACTCCTATTGGTGACTTCCAAGGATTTAATCCTGCTATGGCTGCTGCATCACTACCACCTATTCCTTTTGATCTTTGATCTAACCATTCCTCATGATTCATACTTAATGTATTTACTAAAACTTTGGCTTGCATAATCCCCCTCCTAATGTTCTCTATTAAAATCTTCAAATTCGTTACAGTACTCTTCGTAACTCATTACATATTCATTTATTCCTAAACTATCCAAGTCTGCTAATCTATCTATATATCTGTCATATTGATCTTGTAGATTTGCCACTCCTGTTCCCTCCCTTGCTTAAAATCAAGGTTTTTGTTACAATCTAAATACGTTAAATTTTTTTATAGCTACTTTGCCGAGTAGCTTATATATCCTTTTTAAATTTCTTTATGTGCTTGTCCTTATTAAAGATAGGGATCAAGCCATTTTCTTTATATAGCCTTTCTAAGGTCTCTATGGTTAACATACGCTTGCCACCTTTCTGAGAATTTCTTACCTAATTCTTATGTATCACTAGTGCCGTCTTTCATGCCCTGTTGTCTTTCTGCTATAATCTTTCTTTCCATTGCAGTTCTTACCAATGAATGAAATGTCTTTTTTCTTTCTTCTACATTTTCATCTGGTATGATGGTTACTTTCACTAGCTTGGGTTTTGGTAATCTTGCCATTATTCACTCAACTCCTTTCTCTTTTGTGGATTAACTTTCATATTTTGCTTATTTGATATGCCTCTTAGTTGGAAATACTAATATCAATCGACCTCGCTCAACACTTTGTTGTTTGACTCTCTAAAAAAAAGTTCATCAATAGTTGTATTATACAAATCTGCTATCTTCTTTGCTAGTTTTAGTCCTGGAGTTCTTGTTCCTGTCTCTAACATAGAATAATAGTTCTTTGTTATATCAAGCTCATTTGCAGCTTGTTGTTGTGTGCAACCTCTTTTTTTACGAGCACTTTTCAAATTCATATTTTCACTCCTTTTTCCACTCAACATTATGTTGCCCTCACACTTCGTATTATATACAACATTTTGTTGGATGTCAATGATATCTATATATTCGCACAACATTTTGTTTAGTTTTATTTAAACATATCCAACATATTGTTATAATACTTATAAGACAACAAATATTACTTTTAGTACTTGTAGGCGGTGTTTAGTATGTTTGGTAGAAGGTTAAAATTACTTAGAGAATCAAAAGAACTTTACCAAAAGGATTTGGCAAAAATTATAGGTGTATCTTCAGGGGCTATAGGAATGTATGAGAATGATAAAAGAACTCCAGATTTTGAAACACTAAAAAAAATAGCAAACTACTTTAATGTTTCTACTGATTATCTTTTGGGCATAGTTGATGATCCTTCTGTAATAAAAGTTAGTGGAGATAATCTTCCTGATGAGCTTAAAGAAATAGGAATTCAATATCTTACTTTAGCTAAAGAAATGCAAGATAAAGAAATTCCTCCAGAAGATATAAAGAAAATTTTAGATGTGTTAAAAAAGAACAAATAAAAATAACAACTAGATCTTTTGAGATCCGTTGTTATTTTTTTTATACTTTGAATTTATGTATTTTATTTCATCTATCTTTATTTCTTTCAAATACTCAACATCTATACTTATAGTTTCTGTTACTTCCTTAGACATGTTATATCCCCCTTTGTCTAAAGTGTTCGATCCTCATCGAACATATGTTCGTATATATATTATAATACTTCCATTATTTTCATGCAACATTTTTCTACAATTTGAAAAGGAAGGCTTTACTAATCCGCTTACGTTTACTATAAACAATATCACCTATAATTTGAAAAATGTTCCATTTTGTTATAATATGGGAATATCTTGCACAGTAAATATTGGTGACATTGATATAGTAAAACTCTAAAGTTTTACAACATTACAAACTAGTTTTTGAAAGATAGTTAATGTCTAATAGGTTATATTTTTATAATAAGAAAATATAAGGAAGTGTTGATATTGAATAGTAATTTAGAATTATCAAAAAGAATTGTAGCATATGGATATTTTTCAAATGAAATTCCAAAAGAGTTTACTTCTGAACAATTAGGATGTTCATTAGATTTAATTGATACATCAGATTCAAGATTATCAAAAAAATTGAAAAATAAATGGTCTAAAGCAATTGAGTTTTCAATACCAAGAATAGAAAATTTCAGAAGAACACTAACAATCCCAACACCTTTACAATATGTATTACTTTCGAAATTGTTAGAAGATAAATGGAGTGAATTACAAATTCATTTTGATAAATCAACTGTTTCACTTACTACTCCTATTGAATCGGATGAAGTTGGTGAATCCATAAAACCCAAGCATACGATGGATGAAAAAATTTATCAAAGAATTGATAACCTAAGCAATAATAAATATATTTTACAAACCGATATTACCAGATATTATCCTAGCATATATACACACTCTCTTCCATGGGCACTACATACTAAGAAGACTTCAAAAGCAAATATGACTGATCCATCATACTTTGGAAATGAAATAGATAAACTTGTTAGAAATATGCAAGACGGACAAACTATAGGAATACCTATTGGTCCTATCACTTCATTAATACTTCAAGAAATTATAGGAACGGCAATAGATAGTGAATTTAGTATCGAAATGAACATGAATATTAATGGTTATAGATATATTGATGATATGGAATATTATTTTAATTCTATAGAAGAAGCTGAGAGGGGATTAAATATATTAAATAAGGTTGTAAAGAGGTATCAACTGGAATTAAATACTTCAAAAACAAAAATTATGAAGACTCCTATTAAACTTGAACCGGAATGGATATACTTTTTCCGAACATTTAAGTTTAGAAAAAGTAATATAAAAAAAATAAGTTTAATTATGCAAAAAAGTGATTTGACAAGCTACTTTAGTAAAGCGTTCGAATTTGCTGAAAATAGTAATGAAAAGGGGATATTAGCTTATGCATTAAAAACAGTAAGAAAAAATGTTATACTGCAAGAAAATTGGAGTACTTTTGAATCTTTAATTCTACATACAGCTTTAGTCGATCCATTAACTATACCAATTGCTTTTGAAATAATAGAAGGATATAAGTACAGAGGATATCCAATTGATATTGATAAAATAACACGGTTTGTTAATGGATTAATACAGAGCAATATAGAATTAAAAAATGATTTTGAAGTTACATGGGTTTTAAGTGTTGCTAATAGACTTAACATACAAATCAATGAAGAAGTAAGTAAGCATCTATTAAAAAGTGACAATGCAATTATTAATACATTAACTATGATTTTATACGATAAAGATCTTTTAGATGGAGAATTAAATTTTGATCATTATAGAGCACTGTTAACACATGAAAACCTATATAGTTCACATTGGTTATTTGTATATGAATGCTGTAATCAAAAGTGGTTGGGACAGAATAAAAACAAGGATTACATAAAAACTGATAAGTTTTATAAGCAGTTATTAGATAACAAAATATCTTTTATAAATCCAAATTTTTCGTTGATAGTAACTGCATTAAGCAAATTAGTGTTAGAAAAAATGGATATTGAATTATTTATAAAAAGTGGAGGGGCAACAGCAGAAAAAATCAAAGAAAATGTGTTACAGGTATTGGAAAAATCACATAAAGGTCTAGATGAAGATATTGTAGAAGATGTTTTAGTAGAAGTTTCTAAGAAAATAAACAAAATGCTAGAAGAAACTCAAGAAGAAATCAAGCAAGAAACCCAGGAAGAAATCAAGCAAGAAACCCAGGAAGAAATCAAGCAAGAAACCCAAGAAGAAATCAAGCAAGAAACCCAAGAAGAAATCAAGCAAGAAACCCAAGAAGAAATCAAGCAAGAAACCCAAGAAGAAATCAAGCAAGAAACCCAAGAAGAAATCAAGCAAGAAACCCAAGAAGAAATCAAGCAAGAAACCCAAGAAGAAATCAAGCAAGAAACCCAAGAAGAAATCAAGCAAGAAACCCAAGAAGAAATCAAGCAAGAAACCCAAGAAGAAATCAAGCAAGAAACCCAAGAAGAAATCAAGCAAGAAACCCAAGAAGAAATCAAGCAAGAAACCCAAGAAGAAATCAAGCAAGAAACCCAAGAAGAAATCAAGCAAGAAACCCAAGAAGAAATCAAGCAAGAAACCCAAGAAGAAATCAAGCAAGAAACCCAAGAAGAAATCAAGCAAGAAACCCAAGAAGAAATCAAGCAAGAAACCCAAGAAGAAATCAAGCAAGAAACCCAAGAAGAAATCAAGCAAGAAACCCAAGAAGAAATCAAGCAAGAAACCCAAGAAGAAATCAAGCAAGAAACCCAAGAAGAAATCAAGCAAGAAACCCAAGAAGAAATCAAGCAAGAAACCCAAGAAGAAATCAAGCAAGAAACCCAAGAAGAGAGAAATAAAGAAAACAAATTTAATAATGATAATTGGTTACTAAACTTTTTTAATACAGATATTAGTAAAAAGCATACAATACATTCTAATTATATTAATAATGGTTATTAAGAATATAATTTGGATTAGTGTAGTTAGAATCATAGTATTAAAATCCACATTATAAGTAGCATGGACTTGAGTTAAAGTTTAGATAAAATAATAATTTTGATGTATATACTAATGCATGATCGACTTCACATTATCCTAATAATAGGAAAGTCATAATAAACAATAGTACAGTTTTAATACATATATTAAATGTTCTGGAAAAGGAGATCCTTGGGATCTCCTTTTATTTTTTCTTTTGCTTCTACACCCTGCCCTTTCTGATATATAGAATTTATTTTAATTATATTTTTAAATAATTTAACTTGTTTCAGTACTTTTAGTAAGAGTCGTTTAATTTAAAAAATTAAATTTATGCCGAAGCAAAAGCCTGTGTGGGATATTGATGATAAAAGATATTTATATCTTTATAGATTACCTTCTATTTTTATTTATGAAAAATTCAATGTGTAGATTTCGACTTTACTTTGAATTTAATTGAAAAATATTCCATTTAGTTGTAATATATGAATATCATATGCAGTAAAAGTGAATATTTTCTAAAATTTCTTAGCGAATCCATTTTGTAATGTAGTCAATGTCTATTATGAGAATATTGTAAGTGGCACATATTATTTTTATAAATTCAATTAAACTCTAGTTAGAGAGGTGTATTATGAACATAGTTGTAAAACTCAATACTAAAGAGAATACAATTTTTACACTTGAAAATTATGGTGTTTCAGACATGAGCACACCAGATACTATAAAAAGTCTTATCAAAAATTCGGATTTTATTACACATTACTATATGGAGAAAAAGATATGTAAAATTAATAACATAAATGAGTTCATTGATTATTTGTTTTTGGTGTTCATTAATTCATATGAGAATTGTGTTGAGTATATATTAGATCCATATAAAAAAGAATTTGAAAAATTTCTTTCGTTTGCAACTTCCAGAATGGTTTTGTATAGTAAATCATGCATTATAAACTACATAAGGAATCACTATAAAGAAATTTTCTCTTATGAAGATGAATATATTGAGCATGGTTTACATGAATTAACTCTTAAATTTTTTATTGAATACAATAAAGGCATCATAAATTCGGGAATTATGGATTATTTAATTGAAAATAAACCGATTTTTGTATTTGATAACTTGGATAAATTGTATAGCATAATTAAAAAATATGATAATGAATATCTAAAAAAGCTATTTACTTCTGAAACTTGTTTTCAAGAATTAAGCAAATATAGATTTAATGATGTTTGTAACTTTTCAGTTTATCTATACAAGAATAACTCTAAAGAATTAGTAAAAGATATTGAGGATAAAATTTATACATATTGTATGCAACAACTTTCCAATATAGAAAGAAAACATGTTTATAATGTTCAATTAATACTAAATGAAGCTCAAAAGACATTAGTGAAAATAAAATCAAAATATGCTCCAGTACTTGCTAGCAAATTAGATAATATAACCAATAAAGCATCAGACTATTTAAGAGAACATGGACAAGTACATGAATATGAACTATCATCAAAACCATATTATGATTGGATGAAAAAGTTAGACGACAAGAATGTTGATACTTTTAGTAAATATATGACAATCTCACATGACATTTCTTCTAAAACCGAATTATGGGAATCGAGATTACAAAAAGATGCCGAGAATTATAAACCTTCAATCGTTGATTTGGTATCAACTAGCGTAAGTACCAATGACTATTTTTCTTATGGAAAAATAAAGACTGTTGATTTAAAAATTAATTACTATATGATGTCACTGTATTATTGGGTAGACCAGCAAAGGTCTCAAGAATTTATACATACTATGATTTCTGTTATAGAGTCAATTTATTCAGAAATTGGATTCCATTATAACGAAGAGGACATAGTTAAAGATGTAATACAGCTAAAAGCGGCTTTAATCGATGCCTTAGATAAGAACGAGAATAATTATTTATCTCATATGACTGCTTTTTTTACAATCTCTTTTTTGGAGAAAATATTAAGGAATATTTATTGTCAACTTAAAGATGATGGATTTTTTCTTACATCTTCTACAACGTTGGGAAGTATGCTAGGGAAAAATGATAATGTTGATAGTAAAATGGAAAAAATTATAGGTACTGATCATATCAAGTGGATTAGATATTATTTTTTAAGTGATGGTGATAGTATAGGAGAAAACCTAAGAAATAGAATAGCACACTTTAAAGATATTAGAATAGGTGATATCCAAACACCACAATTGATTAAAATTGTGTGGTTAGTTGTCTCCACAATTAATTCGATATTAATTAATATAATGAATAATGATATTGATAATGATTAATGTAGTTGAAATGATGAGACTAACTTGGCCTCCATTCAAGCTTTGTATTTTATTTGATTGATTATTACTTGTAACAATAATTATATATATATCAATGTTTAAAATTAGTAAACTTAATTAAATTAAAATTAACATGAAAGGGTTGTATCATATGCACTTAGAAGAATTGATTAATTGGGAAGGTAAATGCCTAAAAAATAATATGGAAAAATATATTGAACTTATTAATAATTCATATAATATAATTAGTATTTTATCATACATATCTAATATAAAAACACCTAAATCACTAGCATATTTTACTTTTAATAATCAAATTAGAGCTAGTTTGATTCAATCCCTTTTAGCCCTTTTGCGCAATCATGAAGTTCAAAGTAAATTGATGCTAAGGCATGCAATTGAAACAGGTATGTTAGCAGCATATAGCCTTATAGAACCAGATATCGAAAAGTATTTAATCAATGAAAAAGATGGTGCAAGGCCAGTAAAAGTCATGAATAAAGTATATAAGTTTATTGAAAACCTATTCCCAGATTATTCAAATCGACTAAAAAAAGTTAAAGATGAGATAAATGAATTTTATGCACATGGTAATTTATTTAATTCATTTGTTACAAGCCCAAACAGAGAGAATATATATGGATTAGCTTTTTTTGATAGAAATAGAGACGATGATTTTAAACTTAAAATAGGTATTTGGCAAATTGGTCATATAGCATGTATACTATTTGACTTGCTTTACGAAGCATCACTAATGAGTATTGTAGTTGAAAGAAATGAAGAAATCAGCAAAAGATATTCTGAGCTATTAAAAGAAAGTCAGTCTTTTAGGTATAAATTTGAAATTGAGTTTGGTAAGCGAAAACTTTAAATTAATCGAGTTCCACATAAATATTAGATAAATCAAAGGAGATTATTAATATCTCCTTTTAATTTTTTCTCTTATTTTCCTCTCTGCCTTACTTTCCCATTTATAATATTTTAGAGATTTTTATATTTGAAGAATATTCCATTTTGCTGTAGTATATGATTATCATGTACCATACAACTCTTAAAAGCATTATTATTTGATAATACAATTTACTGCTAAGGGGGATTTTATGAAAGATATCATGAAAGAATTGACAGCAACAATTTTGGGTCTAAGCACCGTATCAGAAGATATAAATAAACATATGAATCAAGTTCTTAATCTTGTAGAGACATTCAATACCACTCTCGATCCTAAAAACAAAAAGCATATGTTTGTTGCAAAGGATCAAGAAACCTTTATAGCACCTGTTGCTATTGCAGGCTTGAAGAATAAAGAAGAATTGGATTTGGTTTACTTCGGTTTAAATCCAAAGTTTGGTGATGATACGTCGAAAGAGAAACGTCAAGCAATAAATCACAAAAGTGGTTATTATAACTTTTATCATTCTAAAGCAATCTTTGATTATCTGATGAATGGGAAAAGTAACACCTATTATAAGAGAGTTATACGTGTACTGTTTTCAATATTTGGGCACCCTGAAATGAATACCATCAAAATCTCTAATATTCGTAAAAGGTATGGATTTGATGAAAATAAAGATCATGAAATTTTCTTTGATTTGCTAAAATCTAAAAGTATTGCTTTTCCAGAACTGATACCATTTCATTCATGGAAATTCAACTTGTCTGACAGTGATGTAGCAATTTTAAGAAAATCAATCCCAAGTTATGATAGATATGTGAATAAATTGATGAAATACATCGCAGAAAATTTGTCAGCAGATGGTGTTGTTATTAGCAATGGACAAAAAGCATCCAATGTCATTAAAAATCATCTGATAAGTATGAAACTTGAAGAACGTGCATTTCTGGTTTATGATGATAAAGCTATGGAAGTATACAAATGGAAAAATAGCCATTGGGCTCTTTTGAAAGGTCAAATTGCACCAGGAGCTTCTCCCATTTTTAATGCAAATAACATGTATTTGTTTGGTCAAAAAATTAAAGAAATAGTATAATCAACAGATTATAATAGTATTGAAAAGATTCAGTATATCAAAAATAAAAAAGAGAATGGAAAAGTAATAAATGTGTCCAAAGACTCTTATAAAAAAATCTATAAGACAAAAACATCATCATCTGATATTAGGGCTTTAAAAGAAGCTATCAATAGTACCATTGTCAAAGTAATCGACAGCTATGATGGTTTAATATCATCAGGAAAGACGTATTTTTATCCTGAGGTATATGAAAAATTTACTGTTGATCATATTCAAAATAATGCCCGTATGGTGTGTTATGAAAAAATATTCCGAGGCAACGAAGTTCGCATTGAATTGAGAATTTTTGACCCTCAAAGCGATGACGCACAAGTGATTTTGGACAAAGCGAAACAAAGTGACTTTGGATTTACAAATTTAGAGCGTAATACCAAAAAAGATAGTAAGAAAATTTATGGAGAAACCATATATTATATTGATCCAAATATGCCAGAAAATGATGTGCGTAAAGACTTTACCAAAAAACTGAATGATTTTTTAGATCGTAATAATGAATTAATTATGAAATCATTAAAGTAGGATGAAATATTGAATCAGACTAACATTATATATCAACAAAAGGAGACCTTATCGTCTCCTTTTCATTTTTTCTTTTCATCCCCCACTCCCAATATAGAATATTTAAAACATCCTTATATTTGAATAATATTCCATTTTGTTGTAGTATAAGATTATTCTGTACGATAAGGATTCCCGACATTAATGTCACAACTTCTTAAAGTTATTACAGAAGTCAATTTTATTAAAGCTAATATAAGAGTATTAACTTAATATTATAACTACGAAATTAGATAGGGAGGAAATTTTAAATGATAACTTTTCAAAATATAATAGAGCAGCTTCCAGGCTTATTAGATGGATTATTAAATTCAACCGAGTATAGATTTGAAGACTTAACTGAAGGGAAAATTAAAAAAATATTAGAAAGTCAGAATGCGGTTGCTGGGGTATATATTATGTATGACAAACAACAACCTGTATATATTGGAAGGTCTAAAACTCTAGCGCAGAGAATTGGGACAGATCAAAGGTCTATACAAGAATCTCAAGCTACAGTTGCATCTAAACTTGTTAAATTAGGATTGGAGAATATAAATACTATGAGCGAGGCTAGAGATTATATGTATAGAAATTATACTATAAAAATTATAAGAATTGATGATGAATATGTTAGAACTATTTTCCAAGTGTATAGCTCTATGTTATTAAATACAAAATATAATAATTTCTTAGAAAGGTAATTAATAAGTTTCATGTAACAAGCTATTTCAATATATTCTACAAAGCCCATGAGGTGCATCATAACTATATCAAAAACGTTGTACTTTTGGTTTTAATTTATAATAAAATAATAGTACAGTTTTAATATAGATATTGGATATACAAAAAAGGAGATGCTTATCATCTCCTTTTAATTTTTTCTTCTACTCCCTTCCGCCCCTATTTATAATATTTAAAACATCCTTGTATTTGAAGAATATTCTATTTTATTGTAGTATAAGGATATCTTCTTCCGGCTTTAGCAAATTATAATAATGTATGAGGAAAGTTTCCAACTCAGAAGTTTTAGGTATATTATCTCTTATTAACTCCATACCTGATACCGCATAGCGATTTAATAATTCCATACCTGTTTCACTAAGTTTAGTAACCGAATTGTGATCAATAATTTCCAACATTAAATTTTCTATTCTTCTTTTATCTTGACGTTGTATATCTCTTCTCTCCATCTCCGCATCTATCAATAGTCCCATAATCAGTTCATTTACACCTTCATATAAATCTGGATAATATTCTATAAATCTATCTTTCTCTATTTTTTCTACTACACCTATATTCCCTTTATATAATCCAGCCATTAAACATAAATAGTATTTATCAAATAAGGTTTTAAACTTAACCCCTCCATCAGTACGCCTATCGATAAGATCAAAATATTTTCTAGTATCTTTTGGTAATTTAAACGCCAATTAACTCGCCTCCTTCAAACTGTTACTCCACTAGAATCTTGGAAACTTATAAAATAATCTATTCCGTCCATACATACAACCGGTTTTCCTTTTTCCTTTACTATTGTTAAAAATTGTACATCTTCATTTTTATCACAGAAATATTCTGTAAATCCTTCTCTTTCACCCGAAGTTATAAAGACAATCATTTGTTTGAATAAATTTGGTAATATAGCCGATACTTGTCTTCTAACATCTAGGTCTAGCGCCCCCGCTGGCGAGTCCACTACAAATGGTAATTGATATGTTGAATTATCAAACATTGATCCTAAAAACGAGTAAGCTATAGCTAATGTTTGACCTGCACTTGCTCCAGATTTATCTTTCAATTTTACATGTCGATCAATATCTCCTACATAAATTGATTCAGTTTTTATGATTTTTGATATTTTTTCATTTGTTTCATTTTTAATTCGCTCTTTTAGCTTCACTAAAGTTTTATTTTCAATACTTCTTAAATACTTTTTAATTTTTTCAGCACTCTTAACTAAAATTACTGTATTAGTCGCTTCCATTAATCTATCTTCAATGGATTCTATTTTCTTTTCACAAAGAGGAATATTTTCATAATAATCCAAATTCTGTAGATGTGTTGTATCTGTAGTTGTTAGTTTTTCATGTTCATTTGTAAGTTTTTCAAGAGTCAACTTCAACTCCTCTAACTCTTCTTTTAAATTTTGTAATTCGAAATCTCCTGCTTCTTCAAGTTGAATCTGTAGTCTATCCCATTCTGTTTTAATCCTCTGCCTTTCAAATAATTCTCGATGTAAAATTTCTTTTTCTTCATTTAGAGACTGGCTATATCGTCTATCCCTAATAGCTGACTTTACAGCATTAATTACACCAATTTGGTCTTCCGCAAGATAATCTTCAGATTTTTTTAAAATAACTTCTTTTTCATTTCTCCTAATTTCTCTTCCACATATACAACTATCACTTTCTGCTAATTCTTGAAAAAATTGTTTTGAAGTTGTGCGAGGTAATTTAAGATATTCCATTTTACCTGATAGTTTTTCAAGTCTTTGTGCAATCTGGGGACTTAATACATACGGATTTCTCATTTTTTCAATAAAACTTTGAGTACTATTATCTATTTCCGCTTTATTCCTTCTTTTTTCACTTTCTAATTCTTCAACTTTGTTTCTAATACTATCATTTGTTTTTAATTTTTGACTAATATCAATTTCGATTTGACCATGTCTTAATTCCTTTGTCTGAATCTCAGCCTCTACTTCTTTTTGACGAGCTTTAAGTTTCAACAATGTTTTTTGAACTGCATCTCTTTGATTTTTTAACACTTTTAAGCCTTGATCTGTTTTAGTACTAGTTTTTTGAGAATTTAGTTGTGCTTCATTAACAATTGAGTTAATTCTATATCTAAGTTCCTCTAATCGGTTTAATTTGTATAAGTATTTTATAGCTTTTTCCGCTTCGTCACTATTACTATCTATAATATCTTTTGCTAATTCACCATCAAAAATAAAGCGCTTAACAAATTCTTGAGTTAACATATCTTGTATAGTACTAGGCAATAATAATCCATCATCAAGTCCTCCTACATCTCCAACTTTCGAGGTTTGATATTTTGCTTCTCCTTTTTCGTAGTCTAAATTTAAAATAATATGATATACTTGTTCCTCAATTAAAAGCTTAACACTAAACTTCCCATTTGGAGCGTTAGAATCAGCCGGCCTAAAATCCCTTATAATATTAGCATCCCAATTTTTAGCTTGTCCATCAAAAACAGCACGTAATAACGTTATAGTTGTTGTTTTACCAGTTCCATTTGGCATCATTGTCAGAGTTACAATAAACGGCTTATTTTTATTCTTCTCTAAAGATATATCTAAGTTATTAACACCTCGAATATTCTCATATTTTAATCCTAATATCCTTATTTTCACATCATTCCTCTCCTTTCAGTGATACTAGATTTAATACTTCACGAATATCATCATCTCTATAAGAATTATCTAAAAAATTTTCTATTAACTTACTAAAACTTCTCTTAAATTCATTCGTTTCCTCAATTTCTTGTACAATATTTTCTATAGCTTCTTTAAGTTCTAAATATACAGCCATCTTTTATTCCTCTCTTCTTGTTTGTGATAATTTCAACAACCACTCTCTTCTCTCAACATCTATACTTATTCGATTACTTTCTTGATCTTGTTCTGAATCCACGCAAATAAAATCAACTACATTTGCTTTTTTCCCTGGATTATTGGGATTAATTCTCAAACAACGACCTGTTCTTTGAATTGTTTGTAACCTCGCCCTGTCTGCAGAAAATAATATTATATTATTAACTGATTGAATATCTATTCCCTCTGATATCCTTTTACTTGTTATCAAACAATTTATCTCTCCTTTACTAAATCTTGACAAGTTTTTACGATCGTCTTCGCCATAATAAGTATGATAGTGTGGAAACCTATCAATCAAAATATTTTGAACTTCTATTCCAAATTCTTTTGTCTCAACAAATATTATTGATCGATTTAATATTTCTAAATGGTTATCTAAAAAATCTTTAAACGCAGGGAGTTTTGCTGGTGAAACTTTCTTAACCTCAGCTAATCTAGTATACATCTGTATATGATCAACAACTTCTCCTGCTTCTTCTTTAATTTTGAAAGTACTAATTATTTTTTTAATTTTAACTTTATCTTCTTGCGTCAACATAAATTCCAAAGGATAATATTCAAACTCACAAAGTATACCACGCTTTATTGCATCCTCTGTATCAAACTTATAAATCACTTCTCCAATCTCATCAGTAATAAATTTATTGCCTTCTTCATCATACTCTCGTTCAGGTGTGGCACTCAGACCTAACCTATATTTAAAACCAGAAATTCTGCCCTTCAATTTCCCTACTATAGCAGGCGATCCAAACCCATGTACTTCATCACATACAATTATAGAATTTTTCAAAACACTATTTCCCATTTTTTGTAATGTCTCCTCTAGAAATTGTGGGTTTCTTGAGACTAATAACACAGAGTTTGTAGGTAAAAGCATAAAACCTGATAATTCTTTATAACTAGAGTAAAATCTGTAAACATTAAGATTTGTAGACTTTATTATTTGTCTATACCATTGATCTAATAAATCAGTTCCATTTACCGTTATAATCACATTCCTAATTTTCTTTCTTACAAATAACGTTTTAATAATTTCTAATGCCGTTCTAGTTTTACCGGTTCCCGTAGCCATCTCTAATATCCCATTGCCGACTTCAAGAAACGTATTAATTGCCTCACTTTGATGTCGCCATTTATCCATTGGATTAACAAATTTTCCTGTTAAGGTATATGGTCTTTTCCTTGTTCTTAGTTCAAATATGTCCTTCTCTATAGCTTTAGGTAATTTGTAAATTGCAACATTAGGATCTTTATTTTTCCATAGTCTCTCAAATCGTTTTTCATCATCTTTTACAAAATCTCCAAGACTTTTCCAGGTTTGAAATATTTTTAGGCTTTCGTAATTGACTGTTCCTTTGTAACTATCATTCACCGAGCCATTAAAAGATAACTTATTACCTTTATCATCCGAGAAAATTCCAAACTTATCATGAAAATCCCCTTCTAGATTATTAGTAGGTACAGCAAATCTAAATTCAATTATTCCATCATACACCATCCAGGCTATAGCATTTAAAGTATCATGTTCAAGAAACTCTTTTAAAAGCTCTACATTTTGCTTTAAAACATTAGTGAAATACTCATTACCATCCTTGAGTCTAAGACTATTCATTATAGCTTCAATATCTTCAGGCTCCATAATTGGACTAATTATCCATCTAGCCTTGCCACCGTTTGAAGCAAAAACACTCATACCTTTCGCATTAACTCTCATCCAACTGGATGTGAAGTATCCAACTGCCCTATCATAGTTCTTAGCCCACTGTAAGCATGGTTCGTAAAATTCTTTTGTAACATTATTATCAGAAGTGTTTAAAGTTAAAGGAATCTTAGGTAACTCTTTTATATCTGTCTTGTTAATCTTAGTTTCTTTGAGATTGTTATTCACAGTATTTTCATTACTAAACGTTGTTTTTTCTTTCAAAGAATTACTTTTTTCTAAATTTTGTACTGTTCTACTCACTATTCCTTGAGAGGTTCTTTTCATCTCATTAGCAAATTTTGTTAAAGGTGTATGCTCATACTTTATTCCTTTTTTTTCTAGAAATTTTCTCAGATTGTCTTCATTTATACGATAGCTTCTTCCTAAACTATCAGCTTCAAGCTCCCCAGATCTAATCCACCTTCTAATCGTCTCCTCTGACATTTCCAATCCTTCACTTATCTGTTTAGTTGTAAAAACTATAATAACTCACCTCCACTCATATATATACTCATGTTGTATTGTGTGTTGCGTGTTGTGTGTTGTGTGTTCTGTAGTATTATGTGTGTTTTTGTTTATTTTATACCGTGTTTTTTATAAAATTAGCAATTCCATAATTTGCAATGAATACACATATTAAAATATTAAGTTTATTATTAAGCTCATGTAAGTAGTTCAACTACTTAAGTTTTAGGCAATGACAGCATATTGTATCTTATTAAAAATAACAGCAATATTTTTGAATATTTTTATTTAGCAAAATGGTTCATAAAAAAAAGACCTTATTTAGGAAATTTCTTGAGAAAAAGATACGTAAAAAAGGAGATGCTTAGCATCTCCTTTTATTTTTTCTCTATTCTACTAAATCACTATAAATTAATTATAGAATAATTCAACTATTATCTAATAACTCTATAATTTTCAGCAACGAACTCATACTCATCTTCTAATGATCCCTCTATTATATAGTACTCCCCAACTCCATTCTCTATATCAAGGTTGAAAACTCTATATAACATGTAACTATCCTTATTTTCTCTGGCAAATTCTCGTTCATCACGAGACATATAAAAATGATTATTTATCCCTTTAGTAGTTGTTTTCACCTCAATATAAATCTTATTTCCATCTGTATCATAGCTCAGAATATCATATCCAAGACCATCTCCATCTTTTTTCGATGTATGCTTTACCTTCTTTGCTAAATCAGGATAACCATTATCCACTAGCTCTTCCTTAACTAAGTCTAAAACTAGCTTTTCACCTAAATCTCCAATGAGTTGATTTGACTTTGCTTGTTTTACATAGTCACGTTTTTGTCCTATTCTTTTTTTAAGTCTTTTACTTTCCTTTAATCCTTTTTTCTCAGGAGGATCACTTTGCTTTCCGGTCATCTTAATTTTAGCACGCTCTTTATTTTCTAATATATCATTATCTACTATTTCTACAGCTTCACTGACGTAACTATTATATTCAGACTTTAATTCTTTATATTGTTCATCTGACATTTGTACATATGAAACACTAAATCTATTTTTTGCTTCGATCCTGTCTGAAATTTTTATACTGTGATCATTGAAATTTACAAGTTTCTCTATAGTGGAAAAATCTATTGGACGTATATTAGAAATTTTCAAGTAAGCCTTACATGTAAATTTTTCCTTTTGGGGATCTGGATTCACTCCTACCCTGTCACGATAGTATTGGGGTACTAAGTTTATTAAGTCGGACTCTACTCCAATTTCGTACCTTGAAAACCATTCAATAAAATCTGCAACAAATACATTATCCTCTTCCATACAGTATAGAAAAATAAAGGTTGGTTCTCCTCTAAGAACTTGATTATCCATCTTAGAAATTTTAGCTTTTTCAAAACTATTTTCATTTAATTTTTTTGTGAACGATCCCCATATAACGCAACCTTCTTCTTTATCTATTTTTATATGTTCACTCATTGTATCTATTTTTGTGTTTTCATAATTCTTATTAAACTTTAAAAATAAATGTCTTGATTTATGTATGTTCATTGCTTCCCCCTACAATTCAGTATATTTCTTTGCACTACCTTTACTTTTCTCAACAGGATATTTCGTTCTATTCCTCTCTATTTTTTCTAGTATTGCTTCTTCAAGATCTATATCTAGTTCATTACATATTAAAAGTATATAGTTTGCAATATCAGCAACCTCTTCTTTAATTTTAAGATTATCCGGACTATCTGTTGATAAGTCCATATCCTTTAAATCTTTCCATTGAAATATTTCTAAAAGTTCACTTGCCTCCAGTGATAATGATAGGGCTAAATCTTTTGGATTATGGAATTGTCTCCAATCTCTTTCATCTCTAAACTCTACTATGTGTTTTGTAAGTTTATCTATTGTATTCATATGGCCTCCATACGTATTATTAATAGTTTTATTATATATATAAGATTTCTTCTATTACTATAATTTTATTTATTATTATTATAGCTAGTGTAGCGAGTATTTTTTGTAATATTTTGTCGTATTGCATATTTGATTGCCACCTTTTTTTATCTAATAATGTTTATGACAATATTTGTAGCATTTAACATATTATTGTAGTATATTATTATACTGTGTAGTAATAATTCTGCCCCTTCAGATTGTGAAACTATACAACAATCTAATAACAGACAAAGAGGTGAACTTTTGGAATCGAATAAAATACAATTTAATTTTTATGATCATATAGCTATCCTGTTTCCAGGAAGCATCTTAAATGCAATAGTGTTATATTATTTTCCTGAATTTATATTTTTAATTAAGAAAATTAATGAATTGTCTAGCACACTTTTAATCATTATATTCATTATTACATCATTTATAGGTGGACATATTTGCTATGCTTTATCTAAGACTTTTATGGACTGGGTAAATGGAAAATTAGGAATAAAATTTAATGTTGATGCATTCAAAGAAGTATCTACAGAGCAACAAGATCTAATTATAAGTGAAATTGAAAAAATATATGAAACTGATTTTAAACTTAAAAACAAAATTATTGAATATAGAGATAATCAATTAGAAGGCAAAGACTTAGGAATAAAAAATTTATGTTTCCCATTTACCAAGGATGATATAAGTAATTATTATATATTTGTCTCTCTTGCAGATTTTCAGAGGAGTATTGCATTTTTACTTCTTATAATTTGTTTTATGATTCCTTTTAATATATTCATATATACATCTTGTTTATTTGGCGTTGCTAGAAATATTATAGCTGTTCTTATATTATTTGTTTTTTCAATACTTATTTTTAAACGTTCTATAAAAATGAGAAAGACGGCCGATAGGGTTGTATATTCACAGTTTCTTTTTAATACAACGAAAAATAATTAGAAAGATCATAGATCTAATATGCTTTAGTTCTACATATACAGATTATGATTAGAGAAAATTTCTATATATAATTTCCCATGTTATCTCCTATATTAAAATTGGTATTGGTGATAACATGGTTTAATAAAATTCAAAGGAGGATATAGCATCTTGAATAAATACATATTTCACACATACTTAAGAAATCATAAGTTCTTAAATTTACTACTTATATTGGCATTATTATTGATAATTATAAATGGATTCGCATATAACTCTCCCGTATGGTTTGATCTAGATTATATTATAGTAAACTATTTCATTGATATATTGGTAAATTTATCAATTGGATATATAGTATCTCTTATTTTCTATATCTTAGTAGTATTTATACCTGACACAAAAAAAGAATACCAGCTTAAAGCAAAGTATATGACAACTTTCGGTGTAATTGGTTCTAAAATTCATAATTTTATTCTAACAGTATTTAAAGCGATAGAATTTGAAGTTATGCCAACAGATGATGTGCATAGCAAATGGAAAATTTTTTTTGAACATACAGATCTACATTACATCAATCATTTAAGAAACAAAGTAAATAAATTTGAAGATATACGCTTGGGAACTAATCATTATGAAACATATTATGATAAATTAATTATACTTTCTTCTCAAATAGAACTTTTAAAAAAAGATTTGATTCCATTTATAGCCTTTTTCACCGAAAATGAAACTGATGTATATACAGATATCGAGGACAGAGTTATCTTCTCAAATATTCGTAATTTTGAAAATGACCTCTGTATTGGAACAGATGACATGTTCTCGAGAGATCTATTGCATTTGATTGATATATACTATAAGATACGTAAATTACAGGGAGCTGATCCAATTAGCTTTTATAACAAAATTGATCAGACAGGCATTTTACAAATCTAGATGCTTAAGATTAAGCAATACCAAAAAACAGTCTTAATATAAGTATTAGATATACAACAAAAGGAGATATTGAATGTCTCCTTTTAATTTTCACATTTACTTTCCCTTATCAACTTTTCAACATCCTCTTCTAAATTCAGCGAATGCATTTTTCTATGACAATTAGGACACAATGCAGCTGTATTCTCTATGGTATCCTCTCCCCCTTTAGACAACCATATAATATGATGTGTCTCTAGATAAGGTCTTCCCTTTTTATCTATAAATGGCGCAGCCTCTTCACATAGCTGACATATTCCATTTGCTCTCCTTTTAGCAAGTTCTGATACATATACGTTTCTTTCATAAGTTGTTGTAGATACAGTTCTAGTTCCTGTACCTTTTTTTGACTGTCTAGCTCTCTTAAGCAATGTTTCATCATCTAAATTTTCGGCTTCTTTTCGTTTCTTTTCCTGCTTAACCTTTATTGTTTCAGCTGACAATATGACTCTTTTATCTGAAACCAATTTCAATGGAAATACCCATACTTTTCTCATATCATTATTTTTATCTGTTTGATCCTCTTGGTATGGCTCTCCTGCTAGTTCAACTTGACCCATGAATGTATATTCTTTTTTCTTAAATACTTCAAATAGATATACCTCTACTCCATTGCTACTTGATTCATTTAAAGTTTTATTTTGGGAGCTATTTATACTTTGATCTCCAACTTGGCCCATTCCTGTATAATGAAGTACATCCTCTATCCATCTATCTTCATATATCGCTCTTGTATGATCGGAAACAATGACCAAAGTTCCTGTTTTATGAGCTCTTCTCATACCACCTTGCGGAGCGCATTTAAATATATCTGCTAATTGACTATTATCTATTACATCTCCTGGATTTAGTCCTGGATTGAATGCCATTGGTGTAGTCCCCCTTCTATTTACGTATATTTCTATTTTAGACAAACAGAAATCTTTTGTCTGTCGAATTTTGGAAGTTATTTGTAGATATTTGAAATTATGGTATAATTGTATCGAACATATGTTTGCAAGCAGAACCATAAGAAGGGGGACACAGGATGGAAACAGCAGCAGTGTACGCTAGAAAATCTAAGGCTAGTGATAAGGGAGAATCTACTGAGAATCAAATAAGTCGTGGTGCAGCCTTATGTAAATTACGTGGGTGGAATCACGTTGTATATGAAGATTATGATTACTCTGGAAAGACACTAGAAAGGCCTGCATTTGAAAGAATGATGCAAGATGCTAAAGATGGCAAAATTAAATATATAATTTGTTATAAGTTAGACCGTATCTCTAGATCTGTTAGTGACTTTTCTGGATTAATTACAGAGCTTAATGAATTAGATGTGGGATTTGTATCTATCAAAGAAAACTTTGATACCTCTACTCCGATGGGTAGAGCCATGATGATGATCACTGCAGTTTTTGCTCAATTAGAAAGAGAAACTATTGTAGAGAGAGTAAAAGATAATATGGTTGACAGATTTAAATCAGGAAAATGGAATGGTGGAGTTGTTCCTTTCGGCTATGAAGCAGATAGAAAGAGTATTATAGTCAATGGTAAGACCAAGAATGTTACTGATCTTATACCTAATGAAAAAGAATGTGCCATAATAAAACAGCTTTTTGACTGGTATGTAAAGGATGATTTATCTATGAGAAAAATAGCTCATACCGCTAACTCATCTGAATATGGTTTTACAACCAGAGCAGGAGTTGGTTGGTCACCAACCAAAGCATCTAGAATCATAAAGAATGCACTTTATTGTATTGCAGATAAAGATGCTTATGATTATTTTAAGAACCACACGAAAATGCAAATCGTTAGTGATGAAAAAGATTTTACTGGAGAATATGGACTTATGTTTTACAATCGTAGGAAACCTCATAAAAAGAGCACACGAGTACGTAGCGAGGATGAATGGTATGTAGGTATAGGAAGTCATAAAGGAGTTGTTCCTGGGGAGATTTATGCCAAGGCACAATTAAAACTAAAGCGTAATATAAGCACGGCTCCTAGATCTAGTCAAAGTACTCGCTCTCCTCTATCTGGTTTAGTTAGATGCGATAAATGTGGTCACGCAATGGCATTAGTAGCTTCTCCTAAAGCAAACGATATATCAAAGGGGTATTTTCTCTACTTCAAATGCAGGGTTAGAAATGATAGATCTGAAGAGTTATGTGACAATGAAGTAAGTATGAGAGCTGATTATCTAGAAGAGCTTATAGTTAATCATATCAAGCAACTATATAATGATGAACATTATATTAATGAGCTGCTAGATAACTCTGCTCAAGAAGTAGATGATAAAAGAATACCATTGATGGCTAGACAGAATAAAATAGACTCTGAAATTAAAACTACAGAAAGGGAAATGGATAATTTAGTTACAGCTCTTACTAAGGGAACTCTTCCTGAGTTTTTAATTAAAAAGAAATATAAAGAATTGGAAGATAAAAAGAACTCACTTCTTCATGAATTAAATAAGATTCAATATGAATTACAAACTAATTCTATTGAATCTATAAATATAGAAACTGCTAGATACCATCTTAAGCAGTTCACAACTCTATATGAATTTTTAGATATAGAAGAAAAGAAAAAACTTTTAAAAAGTATTGTAAGAGAAATAAATATATATAATGGCGTGGTTGAGTTAACTCTTTACTTTTCAGCCACCTCTTATACTTCGTCGAGCGATTTGGTATCTCATGCACATGGGTTAAGAGCCAATATTAAATTTACAGAGGCTGGGTAGGTGACAGTGCCACTTGCTCTAGATATGGTTACGATTTCATCTTCTATGGGCTGTCTTAATACATCTATAGCACTTTTTTTAAATTCTGGGAATTCATCTAAAAATAATACGCCATAATGAGCTAGTGATACTTCCCCTGGTCTTAAATTACTACTTCCGCCAACAAGTCCAACGTTTGATATGGTATGATGGGGTGACCTAAAAGGGCGCTCCATCATTATGGGGGATTCATCTGACAAAAGGCCTGCAACACTGTATATTTTAGTAATTTCTAGGCATTCTTCATAAGTAGGACTTGGTAGAATAGTAGGAAATCTTTTAGCCATCATGGATTTTCCGGCTCCTGGAGGCCCTATCATCATAATATTGTGCCCACCGGCAGCCCCTATTTCCATGGCCCTTTTCACATATTCTTGTCCGCAGACCTCATTAAAATCCACATTATACGTTCTTGGTTTATCTAAATCTATTATGGGTCTTTCGTCCTTATAATCCAGTTCTCCATTTAAAAATTTTATAACTTCATATAAAGTATTAAAGGCATATACCTTCATATCCTTTACCATAGCTAACTCAATTAAATTTCCCTTTGGAACTATTATTTCTTTTATATTGTTTTTTCTAAGCTCTAGTGCTAAGGGCAATGCACCCCTTATAGGGTTTAAATTCCCATTTAAGGACAGTTCTCCTATAAAGGCCATATGATCTAGGGGAACTTGTTTTATGGCTCCCATGGCCTGTAATATGCCTACAGCTATAGGTATATCATAGTGGGATCCTGCTTTTTTAATACTTGCAGGAGCTAAATTCACCGTTATTCTATCATCTGGAAATTCTATTCCTGAGTTTTTAATTGCAGATTTTATCCTATCTTTAGATTCCTTAACAGATATATCTGCAAGTCCTACCACGGTTATACCTGGTATACCATTATATAGATCTATTTCTACCTTTGTTAATTGTCCGTTTAAACCTAATAGTGTGCATGAATTTATTCTAGATAACATATATTTACCCCTTAACTAAGAAATACTCTTTATGTGATTTACTCTTATATCTTTCTCATAATAAACTTCTATAATATCAAATCTCATGGGAGGTGTTTTTATTTTTTTATTTTGTATATAATGTTTAGATACCTTATATATCTTTTCTAATTTTTTATAGTTTACTGCTTGAGCTGGTGTACCATAGGATTTATTTTTTCTAGTTTTTACTTCAACAAAAACATATCTATTATTATCCATGGCTATTATGTCTATTTCACCACATTGGCACCGATAATTAGTATCTAATATTTTATACTTTTTATTCTTTAAATATTTTACTGCTATGTTCTCTCCCATTTTTCCAATTTGTACATTATTCATTATTTTCCCTCATTCATATCAATTTCAATTATAAAGGATAATATTTGAGCCACCACATTATATAGTTCCACAGGAATTTCTTCTCCTAAATCCAAATCATTTAGTTTATAGGCTAGGGCCTCATTTTCATGTATGGGTATACTCAGTTCCTTGGCTAAGGCCTCTATTTTCTCAGCTAAATGTCCTTGTCCCTTTCCTATGACCTTAGGAGCACTATCCTTTTCATGGTCGTATTTTATGGCAACAGCTACTTTTTTATCCATTCACATCACACCTTAACATCCACAAAGTTTATTTCCTTATTTTCTAAGTAAACTATCTCATCCTTTTTTATTCCCACTAAATATTTAATTAAAATATTTTCAAAATCCATATCTTCTAAATGGTTTTTTAGTTTGTCCTCTTTATTCTTCATTTTGTTCATAATTTCATCATCGTTCACATGGAATTTTAAGTTCATATTTTCATCATTTACATTTATCTGACAAGTTATATCCCCTAAGTTTTTAGTCTCTAAAGTAAATGAAATCCCCTTACCCTCTATAGACTTTTTCTTACCATCTTTCTTTTCCATATACATTTCTAAGTTTCTTATATCATCATCTATTAATAGAGGTACTTGCATATAATACATTTCTTTATTGACCTTATCTAAAAACTTCATAGTATCTAGTAGTTTATCTACCTGTTCCCTTTGGGCTGGACTATCTTTCTCACTTAATTCATCTTTTATGGCCTCTAATAAAGAATACATTTTTTTTACATTATCCTTTATGGGCTGCCCTTCATCCATATTGGATTTACTTAATATGAACTTTTTTATAATATTTTTCACCTTTGGATCATCTATACTTTCTATTAATTCCTTTATGTCTTCAGAGATTTTCTCTTCTTTAAAAATATATTTTGCTTTATCTAGATTTTCTAAGTTTACCTTCAGATTATTTTTAATTAAAAACAATATTTTATCTGTAGTCTTATCTAAAACAAAATTTTCTTTAGTTTCTTTGTTGACAACTTCTTTATTATTTGGCTTTTCATTAGAGCTTTCTGTCTTTTTTTCCATAGGCTCAGTTTCATCATTCTTTTTATTTAAATTATTTTTAATAATTTCGTTTTTTTCTGGAGAAGTATTTTTTTTCTCTACATTTTCCTCAGCGATAGATTCCTTTATAGGGCCTTCTTTAGGAATATTTTCTTCTACATTTTCCTTAACATTACCTTTTACTAAAGTATTATCTTTTCCTGAGGATTCACTTAACAGTTCGTTTATTTTTTTTAATGGAATTTTGTCAATTTCCTCTTTATATAATTCTTCTGGAAGCTTTATTCCCTCATTAGTCTTTATATCTTTTATCAAGTTATATTTGGCCCTTATATTGTTTACCCTTTTAAAGAGTTCCTTACTAAGGGGTATTTCATTCTTTATAATTTTTTTTAATGTATCCATATTCTCTTTAGAATCGTCCACATTCATATCCTTTAAATACTTCACAAGTTTTTCTTTAGTTTCCTTTGTTACTTGCTCACTTTCATTTTTAAGTAACTCCTCAATTAAAGCACTTTTAAGCTGTGCCACTTTTGTCTTTATCTGTTTAGGAGCAACTTCCCTTTTATTATTACCTTTATCTAGAATTTTATGAAAGTTTATGCCTATTTTCATTAATTAGCCTCCAAAATATTTTTCAAGAAACTCCTTCTATGAATTGGCGTAATTCCATGCTTTTCTATAGCCTCATAATGCTCTTTAGTCCCATATCCCTTATGATTTTTAAATCCATACTCAGGGTATTTTTCACCATATCTATCTATAATTCTATCCCTAGTCACTTTAGCCACTATGGATGCTGCTGCTATGGAAGCACTTTTACTATCACCTTTAACTATAGCTTCTTGTCTTATATTTATATCGTCTAAAGTTACTGCATCTATTAATAAATAATCAGGACTTTTTTTCAGACTGTTAATAGCTCTTAACATGGCAATTTTAGTTGCATTAAAAATATTTACATTGTCAATTATTTCATTGTCCACTATACCTACACCTATATCTAATGCATTTTTACTTATTATTTCAAATAATTCATCCCTTTTCTTAGGAGACATCTTTTTAGAGTCATTAATACCTTCTATAAAAATATTTTTGGGTAATACTACGCAAGCAGCCACAACAGGCCCTGCTAAAGGACCTCTACCAGCCTCATCTATTCCACCTATTATATCCACATTTAAAGAATTTTCTATCTTCCACATATTTTTTACCCTTTCAATTTCCATTAAATGCTTCTTATGTTCCTTTTCTATTTTTTCTAATACTTTCTTTACTCCACTTCTTTCATCTAACATTAAATCATCTAAATATTTTATCTTTTCATCTATATGTAATCCTTTAAAAAACTCATTTACTTCTTTTATCTTCATTGATTTAAAATCCAACTTAAAGCCCTCCTTCTATCTTCTTATATAGATAAACTACTTCCAAACTCAATAAACTTTATATACCTACAAGTTTCTATAATTCAAAAATTTTTCATCAGATGGAACATCAGAACATCCTATGCTGCAAACAATTGTGAACCTTCTACCGTAAATATAATATTCACACCCTATAGTCTGATAGTGACTTATCTGTGAAACGTTTTGAATTATAGAAACGTAGTAGGTTCACATAAGCTTAACTTGGAAGTGGTACATCCATAGTTTGTCTGTATACTAAAAAGGGCACCACATAAAATGGTGCCCTTCATTATTCTTCATCTGTATCATTCATTGTAATATGTATTTCTTCATTAGGTCTTTCTAAAGATATTCTTCCTATTATACTGGCTCTAAACTCATCTAATATGATATTAGCCACCCTAGTGTAATCGGTTCTTCCTTTACCTAAAATACATCCTCTTTTTTTAGCTATATTCTCCATATTGTCTAGTGCTTCTTCTTCAATAGTGTCTAGCTTATATCTTTCTTTCATATTTTCAGGATAGTATCTACATAAATAATCTATAAGTCTTAAAGCTATAGTTTCCACATCTAATACTTCATCCTTTATTGATCCTGTAAATGCTAATTTCAAACCTACATTTAAATCTTCAAATTTAGGCCATAAAACACCTGGAGTATCTAGTAATTCTATGTTACCTTTTAATCTAACCCATTGTTTACCTCGAGTAACCCCTGGTCGATCTCCTGTCTTAGCACTTTTTTTACCCGTTAATCTATTTATTATAGAAGATTTACCCACATTAGGAATTCCCACTATCATGGCTCTTATGGCACGTCTATTCATTCCCTTTTCTTCACGGGCCTTCATTTTATCTTCTACAGCTTCATTGGCCATCTTTGTAACCTTATCTAATCCTTTACCACTTATAGTGTCAACTTCAACTACTTTGTGACCTTCTTTTTTAAAATACTCTACCCATTCCTTTGATATGGTTGGGTTTGCTAAATCACTTTTATTTAATACAATAACCTTAGGTTTATTCTGTACAATTTCATTTATTTGAGGATTTCTGCTACTAAGAGGAATTCTTGCATCTAATAGTTCTATTACTACGTCTACTAATTTAAGATTTTTTTGTATTAATTCCTTAGTCTTTTTCATATGACCTGGATACCAGTTTATATGTTCCATAGTTTTTCACCACTCACTTATAAAATTATTTTATATAGCAACAAAGGGACTGTATCCAGTCCCTTTAGATTACTTCTTTTCTCTAATTTTAGCAGCTTTACCTGTTCTTTCACGAAGATAAAATAACTTCGCTCTTCTTACTCTACCTTTTCTTACTACTTCGATCTTATCAATCTTTGGAGAATGAACTGGTAAAGTTCTTTCAACTCCTACTCCGTAAGAAATTCTTCTTACTGTAAAAGTTTCTCTGATTCCACCATTTTGTCTCTTGATTACATATCCTTCGAACACCTGGATTCTTTCTCTAGTTCCCTCTTTAATCTTTAAGTGTACCTTTACAGTATCACCAATGTTAAATACAGGAATTTCCTTTTTAAGGTTTTCTTGTTCAATTAATCTGATCATATCCATGGTTGTCCCTCCTCTCATCCTAGACGTTCTTGTTAACTATGTAGTTAGCAGAGGACCGTCCGTATTACCGATATTTAGTATAGCATACTTTATTATGTATTACAAGGTACTTTTTAGCTTTTAATTATTTTCTCAATTTCTTCTATTCTACCCATGGTTTTTACATTAAATTCTTCGTCCTTAATGAAAGCTTTTGAAAAATATATTTTAATACCATATTCCTTTTCAATCTTTTCATACTTTTCCTTGTGATGAGTATGCAAGTCTTCATGGGTTTTCATAGACACTTCAATCAAAACTGCCTCAGCATTTGTATGAACAGACAAGCGTCTTATTTTATCCTCAATCTTTTGTAATATGGAATAATCTGATATGGTCCTTCCAGTTCCATTACACCAAGGACATTTCTTTTGTAATACAGAAGATATCCGACCTCTAACCTTCTTCCTTGTCATCTCTAAAAGACCTAGATTAGTCATTCCCAATACGTTAGTCTTAGTTTTGTCTTTAGTAAGTTCATCTTCAAATATGTGTATCATTTCCTTTTGAGATTTTTCAGTGGCCATATCAATAAAATCAATTATAATGATGCCACCTATATCTCGTAGTCTAAGTTGTTTTGCTATTTCCTTTGCAGCTTCCTTATTTGTTTTAATTATAGTATCTTCTAAGTCTATTGATCCTACATATTTCCCCGTATTAACATCTATTACAGTTAAAGCTTCCGTTTGATCGATTATTAAGTAACCTCCACTTTTTAACCATACCTTTTTATTAATAGCGTTATTTATCATTTTTTCAATGCCATAGAAATCAAAGATATCTAGCTCATCCTTATATAATTCTATTTTATCTTTCATATTAGAATCTATTAATTTTACAAATTCTTTAGCTTCTTTATATTTTTCTTCATCATCTAATACAAGTCTATGAATTTTTTCTGTAAATCTATCTCTTATTATTTTATGAATACTATCTAATTCCTTATATATTACTTTAGGCGCAAACCCTAAAAGATTTTCTTTCTCCACCTTATTCCAAAGCTTTAAAAGATAATTTAAATCATCCTTTATTTCCTTTGAAGATTTGTCTCTTCCGGCAGTTCTTAAAATTACACCCATATTACTAGGTCTTACCTCATCAATTAAACTTCTAAGTCTATCTCTTTCTTCCTCACTCTTAATTCTTCGAGAAATACCCACATAGTTATTATAAGGCATTAATACGCAATAGCGACCTGGAAGACTTACATCTCCAGTGACTCTAGCCCCCTTAGTACCCATAGGTTCCTTTATAACCTGTACCACAATTTCTTGTCCATTTTTAACCAAATTTCTTATGGATACATGTTCTTTTGGACTCTGGCCTACTATATCTTTCACATATAAAAAAGCATTCTTTTCTAAACCTACATCTACAAAAGCAGCTTGCATTCCTGGTAGTACATTAGTTATTCTACCCTTATAAATATTTCCAACTATTCTCTTTTTGTCATCCCTATCAATATACATTTCCACAAGTTGCTTATTTTCCATTATGGCCATTCTTGTTTGATTTAAACCACAATCTATAATAATTTCATTCATTTATTCACCCCCCTAAGGAATTATGCAATACTATCATCTAGAGGTGTCACCATTTTGTCTTTTTTGTTTAAAGCGTATAACTCTAATCTATGTACTCTAACATACTCCTTATTGAAGAAATCCATTTTTTCAAACATCTTCTCCATAACTGCTTCTGGTTTTATATTTTGCTCACTGCCAGCTGCTAATAACGCCTTTAATAATACATTTTCATCATCTATATTTACTAGTTCTATGGACTTTATCATAGGTTTAATATCAACTTTTCTAGTTTTATTTTTCTTTTTGCTGTACTTTTCTATTATTATTTCATCTTCTTTTAGGAATTCTTCTATATTACCCCTTAATTCTTCTTCTGAGATTTTCTTTTCTAATTTTAAATTAATTACATAGGATGAATATTTTATTATAGACATTAAAGATTTAGCTTTCTTATCTATATACTTATACTGAATTATTTCAATTCCCTCTGGCAGTTCCTTACTTATTCTCTTGGCTAAATTATCTAAATCAACCTTTTCATCAAGTTCTATATCCATATATTCACCATCACTAGAAACACCCAGAGCTAATGCTGTAGCAAAAGACATTTTTGCATGGGGATTAAATCCTTGTGAAAAGGAAATGGGAACCCTTGCACGTCTTAAAGTTCTTTCTATTATTCTCATTAAATCTAAATGAGAAGTAAATATCATATATCCATTTTTCTTAAATCTTATCCTTATCTTACACATTTGCAGTCACCACCTATAAAGTCATCTGTTATGCCACATGCAGCACAAGACATTCTACAATTTGGAGTTATTTTCTCACTTAAAGCTCTTTCATTCTCCCTTTGTAGGAAGTCCTTTGTCACTCCCACATTTACAAAATCCCACGGTAGAACTTCTGTGTATTCTCTCTTTCTATTAGCATAAAAATGAGGATCCACATTAGTTGATTCTAATGCTTCTAACCACTTGTCATATTTAAACTTTTCTCCCCATCCATCAAATGTACATCCTAATTCCCAAGCCTTTATTATAGTTTCTCCTACTCGTCTATCGCCTCTAGCTACTACAGCCTCTAGGAAACTAGTCTTAGACTCATGATAATTGTATTTAATATTTCTATTCTTTAATTTAGATTTTAAGTAATTTTGTTTTTCTATAAACTCATCTCTATAATCTTGCTCATACCACTGGAATGGAGTAAAGGGCTTTGGAACAAAACAAGATGTACTCACGGTTACTTTTAGTCCCCTTCCTCTTTTTTCCTTTGGTATGGAATAATATATATCAACAACCTTATTTGCTAAGTCAGCTATTCCATCTAAATCTTCATAAGTTTCAGTAGGAAGTCCTATCATGAAATAAAGTTTCACAGTAGTCCAGCCTAATTCAAAGGCTTCTTTTACAGTCTTAGTTAAGTCCTCTTCTGTTATACCTTTATTAATAACGTCTCTAAGTCTTTGAGTTCCTGCCTCTGGTGCAAATGTCAGACCTGTCTTTCTAACCTTTTGAATTTCTTCAATTACTTCAATAGGGAACTTATCTAATCTAAGGGATGGTAATGATAATCCAATCCTCTCACCAGAATACTTACCTACAAGTATATTTACTAAATCCTCTATTTTAGAATAATCACTAGTACTTAGAGAGGCCAATGACAATTCTTCAAAACCAGATGATTTTAATAAATCTTCTGCAATCTTCTCTACTTTCTCTAATGAGCGCTCTCTTACAGGTCTATATATAACTCCTGCTTGACAGAATCTACATCCTCTGATGCAGCCTCTAAATATTTCAACCATGGCACGATTATGTACTATATCTATGTTAGGAACCATAACACTATCAGGATAATTTACACTGTCTAAATCATCCACAATGGCCTTAGTTATTCTTCTAGGATATGAATCCTTCTTAGGTTCAAAACTTTTTATAGTGTTGTCCTCATTGTATTTCACATCATAAAAAGATGGTACATATATGCCCTTTATTTCACATACCATTTCTAAAAACTCATTACGGGATTTGCCTTGTTTTTTCCATTCCTTGTACAAGTTCATAACTTGAACAATTTGTTCTTCACCTTCTCCTAGCATGAAAAAGTCTATTACTTCAGCTAATGGCTCTGGATTATACGCACAAGGTCCTCCTGCCACTACAAATGGATCTTCTTCTGTTCTATCTTTACTTCTTATTGGTACATTACCAAGTTCTATCATATTTAATATATTTGTATAACTTAATTCGTATTGAAGAGTAAAACTAAAAAAATCAAGCTCTTTGACTGGGCTGTGAGTTTCTAAAGTAAATAAAGGTACATTATTCTTTCTCATTTCTTCTTCCATATCAACCCATGGAGCAAATATTCTCTCACAATATACATCCTTTTCTGCATTTAAAATGTGATATAGAATGTGCATACCTAAATGAGACATACCTACCTCATATACATCAGGAAATGCAAATCCAAATCTCACATTTACTTCATCTAAATTCTTTTTGGCAGAATTTATTTCGTTCCCTATATATCTTGCGGGTTTTTCTACTTTATATAAGATATCTTTTAAATCTATACTTTTCATCTTTTGTCCTCCCGTTATAATTTACATATGCTTAGTATTTCTTTTATTCCCTTGTAATATTATGCATTTACTATTCTATCATTTTACCCATATGTTAACAACTTTTCTAGGGAAACATTTATTCCGTATTTTATAACCCCATCTAAAATTTCATTTTCTGTTAAATTTCCTATTACATTATATTGTTCATCTACTACCATAATCATATGATACTTTCCTACCAAAAATGAATCTATAATTTCTTTTACCCGTACATCCTTTTTAACTACTATATTCTTAACTGTTAATATTTTATTATTCCTAATAGATCTTTTTTTATGGGCAAACTCCTTTATAAACATGTATTTTGACATTTTTATCTCTTTGTTAACTGCCATATATAAAAATATGGATAGTAAAACAACAAATATATTAGAGTAATCTTCTTTTATCATATATAGACCATATGTAGCCATTGTTACAATTAAACATTTAGATATTATACTTATAATCTTAGTAGCCTTTTTAATTCCACAATTTAATGATAAATATGCCCTTATAATTCTACCTCCATCTAAGGGTAATATGGGTATTAAGTTGAAAATTCCTATTCCCAGATTAGAATATATAAAAAATTCATTTATGAGGATTTTGTAATTCACGCCAATAAAAGCTATGATTAAATTAATTAGAGGTCCTGATATGGCTATTAATATTTCATCCCTAGGTTCTAGCGCTATAGTTTCTTTTAATTTCGCGACTCCTCCAAAAGGAAAAATTTCTATACTTTCTATATTATATCCTAACAATCTAGCCATAATAGTATGAAATAATTCATGTATAAAAACTGCTATAAATGCCAATATAATTTCTTCAAAATACCCAAAAACAAAAAAAATTAATAGCATTAAAATAAAGGCCATATTTATTTTAACACCAAAAAACTTCATACTTATTATTTTCCTCTCTATATAATATTATTAAACTTTATGTATTCTGTAGGATCTACCACATTACCATTTACCCATAATTCAAAATGAAAGTACTTCCCATTATCATTTTTTCTAAATACACCTATTCTATCTCCCTTTCTAATTTCATCACCCTTCTTTACTTTTATTTCTGTACAATTACTATATATGGCAAAGACGTCACTTCCATGACTTACTTTAACATACATACCAAGGTTTTCGCTTTCACCAACTTCTGCTATAGTTCCATCGTCGATACCTCTAACATAAGTATCTTTAAAACTCATCATATCTATTCCTCGTTGAAAACTTTTAGTATTTAAAATAGGGTCTATACTATCTCCATAGGATGATACAATTTCCCCTTCAATAGGTGGAACATATTTTTTATTCAATCTACTACTAGTCATATTGCCGAAAACTTCCATAGTTTTATTGTGAAAATTTGGTACTTCATTAAAGGCTTTTTTTACGTAGTATGCGGTCTTTTTTACATCCATATCCTTATGTATATTCTCTTTTAATAGGCCTAGTCCATCATTTGTAACTGACATGTTCATAGTCTTTATTATTATGACCACAACTACAATTCCAATAGCCCACAGTATTTGTTTTATAAGCTTTTTTCTATAGCTAGTATTTATTTTTCCATCTGTAGGCCTTCTTACTCTTACTCGCTTGTATGGATAACTCATTTTCTCCCTCCTTTATGCCTTTTGTATATTCTAAATATATTTTGCTTAACATATTTTTATTCCAAATAAAATAGGACGGTTATCTATTGACAACCGTCCTAAATAAAAATTTCATATAAAATACTAGCTTTTCTTATATAATCTCCAACTAAATTCTCCTCTTTCCATTGCTTTTACAAGGAGTTCTCCCGTAGCAATATTTGTAGCTACTGGAATTTTATAAACATCACATAATCTTATTAATGCTTGTATATCTGGCTCGTGAGGCTGCGAAGTTAGTGGGTCTCTCAAAAATATTACCAAGTCTAGCTCATCTTGTGCAATTAAAGCTCCTATTTGTTGATCGCCACCAAGGGGACCTGATTTCACCTTATCTATCTTTAACTCTGTAGCTGCTTCTATTCTTTTACCTGTTGTTCCAGTAGAAAATAAAACGTGCTCTTTTAGTATACCTTCGTAAGCTATACAAAAATTCACCATAGTATCTTTTAACTCATCATGCGCTATTAATGCTATCTTCATATTTATTTCCCCTTATTAGAAATTTATTTTTTGCCTTCGCATGCCCACATTAAGAACAATGCCTATGGCAACCATATTCGTTAATATAGAACTTCCACCATAACTTATAAATGGCAAGGTAACTCCAGTAACAGGCATAACGCCCATTGTCATCCCTATATTTTCAAATATTTGAAATGCAAACATTGATGTAATTCCAACTACCACTAAAGAACCATATTTATCCTTGGCACCCTTAGTTATTTTAATCATTTTATACAAAAATATAAAATATAAGGCTAGTACTATTATACCACCTATTAATCCAAATTCTTCACCAATTACGGCAAATATAAAATCTGATTCTTGAACTGGTAAAAAATTATTATTATTTTGTGTTCCATTATACAGGCCTTTTCCTATTAATTTTCCAGACCCTATAGCTATTTTGGATTGCATTACTTGATAATTTCCCGGTAAGCTTAAATCAGCAGGATTTAAATAAGCATCAATTCTAACCTTTTGATGAGGAGCCATAAACTTATATGCTATTGGTGTACAAACAGCTCCTACGAGGAGACCTCTAGTTATAAACTTATAGTTTAATCCAGAGGCAAAAGTCATCCCTATCATTATAACTACAAATACTAATGCATTTCCTAAGTCAGGCTCTTTTAGTACTAACAATATGGGTGGTGCTGCATATAAAAAGACCGCCATTAACTCTTTTAAAGTATCTAGTCTATTTTGTCTTTTTTCTAAAAACTTGGCAAAAGACAAAATAAATCCTATTTTTACTATTTCAGAAGGTTGTATATCAACCGGTCCTAAGTTTATCCAACTTCTAGCTCCATATTGCGCCTTTCCCAATCCAGGTACGTACACACATAAAAGAAGTATTATACTTCCTATATAGATTGGTTTTGCAAAACTTGAAAAAGTATTATAGTCTATGATAAGCATAATCATCACTACTATAACTCCTAAAGAAAAGGCTATAACTTGCATTTTAACTTGTCTAGTAATTCCATACTTTGTCACATGGGTAGCACTACTTATCATAACTACACTTATGGCAAATAACAAAATTACTACTATTATTAGTCCCACATCTATATGCTTGACCAATTTTTTGTTTAGCATGTATTCACCTCTCTATATAAACCTATATGGATTATACCATATAATATTTAATTCTAACAACATTAAAAATTATATATTCATATATGATATTTTCATAAAAATAAAAGGCTAGCAAATGCTAGCCTTTTATTACTTATTTTGATTTCACTTTCTTAATAGGTATATTAGCAACTAAAGCTGGTACCATTGCATCGTCACTACTTCTTTTAGTCTTAGTAATTCTAATATCCAGACCCTTTTCATCTATTTCAATGTAATCTGAAATCACATTAATTATATCTCCTCTAACCATTTCTAAAAAATTAGGTGAACAATTTGTTCTATCGTGAACTAAAACTAGTTTTAATCTCTCTTTTGCCACACTTTTACTTGAGGAGTTATCTTTACCAAAAAAACGCGAAAAATCCATATTCTATCTCCTCCTTAGTTTAATCCAAATATTTTTTTTACCTTTGTCATAAAAGTCTCTTCGCTTTCTAAATCTATCAAAGGTACTTCTTCCCCTAATATCCTCTTTGATATGTTTCTATAAGCTTCTCCTGCCATAGATTTATTGTCTACTACAGCTGGTTCCCCCTTATTAGTGGATACTACTATAGATTCGTCATCAGGTACTACTCCTAATAAATCTATAGCAAGAATATCTATCATGTCCTCGATATTCATCATATCTCCTCTTTTTACCATATCTATTCTAATTCTATTTATTATAAGTTCTGGATCTCTTATTTCAGATGCTTCAAGTAGACCTATTATTCTATCTGCATCCCTTACAGAAGAAATTTCAGGTGTACTTATTACTATTGCCCTATCTGCTCCTGCTATGGCGTTTTTAAATCCTTGTTCAATTCCTGCAGGACAGTCTACTATTACATAATCATATAGTTCCTTTAACTGGTTACATAGTTCTCTCATTTGCTGTGGATTAACAGCTGTTTTATCTTTAGTTTGAGCTGCTGGTAGTAGATATAATCCATCATATCTTTTATCCTTTATAAGGGCTTGTCTTAATCTACATACACCCTCTACCACATCTACAATATCATATACAATCCTGTTCTCAAGACCCATAACCACATCTAGGTTTCTAAGTCCTATATCGGCATCAATAACAACAACCTTGTTACCTTGCAACGCTAAACCTGTTCCTATATTGGCAGAAGTTGTAGTCTTACCAACTCCACCTTTACCAGAAGTTATTACAATCACTTCACCCATAGTTATTCCCTCCATCATAGCTTAATTTACTTTTTTGGTAAGTAAGGTTCAATTATAAGTTTTTTATCCTTTATAGTAGCAATCTCCGGTATATTTGTTTTTATCTGTTTAGAATCTGGAGCCCTAGCAATTACGTCACCTATTCTAAGTTGAGTAGGTTGTAAATTAAATGCAACCACAAAGGCTTGTCCATTCCCAAATGACCCCGCATGAGCTACACCTCTTAAAGAACCCATTACAACAATATTTCCTCCGGCTATTATTTCAGCGCCTGGATTAACATCTCCTATAACAACAACATTTCCATTTTCTTCTATCCTCTGACCAGATCTTACAGTACTTCTTATAAATTTAGTGTCGTTGAAAACTTTTTTTTCATTTTCTATTTTATTTTCAATCATAGTCATTCCACACCTTGAATGTATAATTTTTTTTATTTCTTCTTGTTGTTCATCAGTTAGTTTTTTCCCTTTGAAACCTTTTACTTTAGCACCTTTAAAGAATACCTTAGCTGAGTCTAATTTAGCTATTAATTGATTTTTTAAGACATCAAATTCAAAATTTTTATTTAGATATATAAATAGTCCATCCTTACTTCCTTTAAATACTACATAATTTTTTTTATACATTCATTGACTACCTCCAAAATTTCTTAAAAGGTTTACCATTTTAATTATTCTTCACATGTTTTTTAATTCCTTCTTTATTAGGATAATTTCTTAATTTGGAGACTTTTTTCCTATTCTTGAAAGAATTTTAGTATGAAATTAGTACTTAGCAAAAATGCACCTACCTTATTTGGTAAATGCATTTTTAAATTCAAACTTGTCATTCTCCTTATTTAAGCCAAAGTACTCTGCATATATATCCCTTGCTATAGGAGATGCATATCCTCCATGTCCACCTTGAAATACTAAAGCTACTACAACTATTTCTGGCTTGTCAGCTGGAGCATAGGATACAAACCACGCAAAGTTATCATAGTCCCCTTTAAATCTATCTATACTCTCACTAGTTACCCTACCACCTGACAAATCCATAAGAGCCTTTCTCATGGCTTGCCCTTCATTTGGGTATTCATCCTCATATTCTTTTGTTTTTTCTTTTAAAGTTCCAAAACTTATATATGGGGCAATTTTATTTAAATACTTTTTAATATAAGCAACCTCATCTTCAGGTTGTATTTTCCCTGATTTTTGGGCTGTTCCTGTTTTTGCTCCTACCTTTATAGGGAAATTTTTGAAAACTGTTCTTCCAGTTCCCTGCTCTCCTTGAGTAGCCTTTAACATACCCTTCATTATTTCATCTAAATTCTTTTTATCTTCCAGGTTTATTTCTTCAATCTTCTTTTCTTCAATCTTCTTTTCTTTAATCTCTGAGTCACCTACTCTTTTTATTAAGGTGACGTCGTTTTTATATCCTCCATTTACTAAACCAGACATATATCTAGCCATTTGTAAAGGGGTGTAAGCATGTTGACCTTGACCTATAGCTAGGTTAAATGTATCTCCCTTAGTCCATTTTGCTTGATTAAAATAACTATACTTTATAGTATCAACAAGCTTTTCTTCTTTTCCTTCTATTAAATTTAACTCTTCCACCATTCTAAGTAGTTTCCCCCTAGATGGATTTTCCTCTATCCAATTTACAATAGTTTCTATCTCATTTTTTAGAAGTTCTGGATTATTTAATAGTTCATCAGAAAAAAAGTCTTTCTTTTTTCTATTTAACATTCTTCTTAAACTGTTCTTTGTATTTCGCATCTTTTGTCCTGGATTAGGAACTCCATAAGCTACTTCGGATATTTCAATTCCCGTTTTTTCTCCCAATCCGAATAATTCAGCATATTCCAATACTCTATTTACATCTACCGTTATTGGTAGAGGTTTATTTTTATAATAATCCCAAGAGGTTGACACATCATAGAAATAGTAGTTGCAAGATACTTCTAAGGCCTTATATAAGTCCACCCATCCATGACTTCTTCTGTAATCATTCCATAGCCAACATCCATAGCTCTTATTTCCTAATTTTATAAATCCTCCATCATAGAGTTTATAGGAAGGATCCAAACCATCCTCTATGGCAGCCAAGCCTGTTAGCATCTTAAAAGTAGAACCAGGTTGTACTGCCGTCCTTGTGGCTATATTATATAAAGGCACTGGTGATAGGGGATCCCTAGGATTTTGATCTTGTAATTTACTCCAGTCCTTTTGCAAAATTCCCGTAGTAAACAAATTAGGATTATAGGAAGGATAATTAGCTAGGGCTAATACTTCTCCAGTTTTAACATCTAAGGCTACTGCAGCTCCTGATGTGGCATTTGGAAAAGGATCTCTATATTTGTAGTCTCCTAACTCACTTTTAAAAGTTCCTCCCACTTGGATTTGCTCTAAAGCTTTTTTCAAAGATTTTTCCGCCACCGTCTGTAGGTCTTTATCAATAGTTAAGTATACGTCTTTTCCCTTTTGAGGGCTTTCAATTCTTAGGGTATCCACAAGCCTTCCATATACGTCTACTTCTACATATTTAGCCCCATCTGTGCCCTTTAAATCCTTTTCAAACTTTCTCTCTATACCACTTTTACCTATTAAATCAGTTCTCTTGTATCCCGTATCTTCATTATAAATTTCCCTGTCCGTATCGGATATTTTACTTAAGTAACCTAGTATATGAGCTCCTAAGTTATCATTAGTATAGTATCTTATAGGTTCAACTTCTACATTAACTCCTGGCAAATCCATACTATGTTCTTCAATCTCTACTATGGTTTCTTGTTTTACATTAACTGCCATTTCAACAGGCTGATATTGCCTGTAGCCTTGGTCTCTCAGCTCATTTCTAACGATTAAAATTTTTCTTGCATCATCTACAGAATATTCATTTGGTATCTTAAACTTTTCTTTTAACTTATTAAAGGCATCTTCCGCATTTAAATCTACTTCTAAACCATATTTTTGTAAAAATTGTTCTTTTTTCATAGTTTGTATGAATTTCATATTTCTAACGGATATTGGTGGGTATTCATTATAATCATTTTGCATTATCCTTTGAGATTCATATGGATCTAGTTCCTCATCAATACCCCATTTAAATTTTATAGCATCAAAAACTTCCTTTGCAGTTATATTCTGTGGAATTTCTCCTTCTGGAAATAGATCTTTATTTTCATCTAACCAATCGTCTAACCATGCATCTATTTCTTCATCATAGGTGTAAGAAAATTCTTCATTTTCATAGACAATAGGTAAATTATCATTATATTTTTCATTATTTTTTTGTAATATATTTAAAAGCTTAATTGATATGTCATTTATTTGTTCATCAATAAGTTCATTTTTCATTATTTGCACTGTAAAACTGGCTTTATTAGTAGCTAACAATCTACCATATCTGTCTAATATTTCTCCTCGTTTAGCAGATATGGGAATTTTTTTTATTCTGATTTGATCAGCCTTATTTTTATATTCTTCACCCTGAACGATTGTAAGTATAAACAGTCTACCAATTAATATACCAATGAAAATAGTAAAAAATAACATCATTTGATTATTTCTGTCTTTTAACTTATCTATCATTCTTATCTCCTTACTTTAGAATTCATAAAAGGTTTGTTAGTCAAATTATATATAAATCTATAAATTAATATGGATAATAACGAATTATATACAGTTTCTATAAATATTACTTTTTTAAATAATCCAACAAAACTTATATCAAGTCCAATAATCACTCCAATTACATAGTAAATTATATAATATAAAAAAGTAGATACTGTTGTAAACAAAACTGGAGCTAAGTACGAATCTTTAAATAAAATTCGCTGAAAAATACCCACATTATATCCAATTAACAAATATATTACTCCATTCATTCCAGGTAATACTCCTCCTAATATATCTTGCAATAGGCCCACACAAACTCCTATAAAAGCACCCTTTTTATTTCCCCATATAAGCGCAAAACTAATTACAATCAAAAGGGATGTATTTGGTAATATTCCAAAAAGTCTAAAATGTTGGAGTAAGGTTGACTGCAAAGTAATGTTTATTATAACTATTAAACTAGTAACATAAAAAGCCATTTTCAATTACTCCTCCATGCTATTTTTAGATAATATTATGAAAACCTTATCTATTTTATTAAAGTTTGCTGAAGGCTCAACTTTAATAGTTTTTAAAAGTTCATCTTCATTTTTAATGACTTCCTTCACTTCACCTATTAAAATCCCTTTAGCATACATACTAAGACCAGAAGTAATTAATTTATCTCCAACTAGTATTTCCACATCTGGCTCTACTCCACCAATCATATTAGATGTAATGGTTCCTCGTATCACACCTAAATATTGATTATTTCTAAGTACTTGAAAACTTACAGAGCTTTTATTGTCTATAATACTAATTACTTTTGAATAGTTATCTCCAACTTCAAATACTCGTCCTATAAGACCCTCTGAGTTCAATACAGTACTATCCTTTGCTACACCTTGATTTCTACCTGCATCTATAGTAAATGTATTAAACCAGTTCCCAGTTCCTTTAGAAATCACACTAGAACTAATGTAATCGTATTCATTTTCAGGCTTTATATAATTAAGTACAGTATATAGTTTTCTCAATTCTTCCAACTCATTTTTTGTTAAGGTTTCTCCTATTAATTGTTTATTTAATTTATTAACTTCATCCCTTAACTCTTCATTTTCTTTCTTTATTTTTCTAAAAGCCACTAAAGATTCCATAAAATCCCCGGTTGCACGACCCACTTTGTAAAAGGTCTTTTGTATAGGATTTATGGCCTTATTTACCATGTTCTCTGCTGTGGATGTTTTCATTCTTCCACCTGCAGATATTCCTATTATAATAATGAGAATGATAGTAACAATTGTTACTATCATCATTGTCCATTTCTTTAAAGAATTCATATTCAACCACCAACTTCTATCTTAATCTTTTAGAAGCTCTTTGTAATTTTTGTAGTATTTCTATGTCTTCAACACTTTTTCCCGTTCCTAATGCAACACAGTCTAGTGGATCCTCTGCTATATGCACTGGCATTCCAGTTTCTTTAGCTACTAATGTGTTTAGACCATCTAACAGGGCCCCTCCACCAGTTAATACTATACCTTTCTCCATTACATCTGCTGCTAGCTCCGGAGGTGTTTTTTCTAATGTATATTTTATTGCCTCTACTATTGAATTAATTGGTTCATGTAGTGCTTCTAATATTTCAGTAGCATTTATGGTTATTGTCTTTGGAAGACCTGATACTAAGTCTCTTCCTCTTATCTGCATATTTTGTTCCTTTAATTTAGGGTATGCAGAACCAATAGTAATTTTTACTTCCTCAGCAGTTCGTTCACCTATCATTAGACTTTTTTCTTTTTTAACATACTGAACTATGGATTCGTCTAATTCATCTCCACCAATCCTAACGGATTTACTAGTTACAATTCCACCTAAGGATATTATGGCTATTTCTGTTGTTCCTCCTCCGATGTCTACTACCATACTTCCTGTTGGTTCTGCCACAGGAAGACCAGCCCCTATAGCTGCAGCCATTGGCTCTTCTATAAGATGTGCCTCTTTTGCTCCCGCTTGAATAGCAGCTTCTTCAACAGATCTACTTTCTACTTCAGTTATACCTGAAGGTACTCCAATAACAACTCTAGGTCCTGTAAATAGTGATTTTTTAGGATGAGCTCTTTGTATAAAATATCTAAGCATATTTTGCGTAATATCAAAATCTGCAATTACTCCATCTCTCAGAGGTCTAATAGCTACTATATTTCCTGGTGTTCTACCTATCATTTTTTTTGCTTCTAAACCTACTGCAAGGACTTCTTTTGTATCTTCCCTTATAGCAACTACTGAAGGCTCACTTACAACTATTCCTTTTCCCTTTACAAACACTAATGTATTTGCTGTCCCTAAATCTATTCCCATATCCTTTGAAAAAAACTTTAAAAATGCCATTACTTGTGCTCCTTCCTGAAACTGCCTTATTTAAATTATAAAACTCTCCTTAAAGCTATAATAAGATCCATCTCCAATTATTATATGGTCTAAAATTTCTATGCCTACTATATGACTAACTTCTATTAATCTTTTAGTTATATTTATATCCTCTTTGCTAGGGCTCACATCTCCACTAGGGTGATTATGTAGAAGTATCATACTAGAAGCACTTCTTCTAATAGCTTGTACAAACACTTCCCTTGGATGTACTAATGAACTATTTAAAGTCCCTATGGAGATAAGCTCAGTTGATATTATTTTATTTTTAGTATTTAATAAAATTGTCTTAAAGTATTCTTTATTGTAACAACGCATTTCTTCCATATACATACTAGCTATATCCTTAGGAGATTTAATATTTATATTTCTTTTGTTAACGCTCCTAGCTAGTCTTTTCCCTAATTCTATTGAAGATAGAATCTGACAGGCTTTAGTTTTTCCTATCCCCTTAATTTTAGAAAGTTCTTCTATGGTACAGTTTTGTAAATATCCAATGCCCTTCTCATCTATTGCCAGTATCCTTTGAGCCAAATCTAGGGCAGATGCTTCTTTTGTCCCTGTTCTTATTATAACAGCTAAAAGCTCCGCATTGGAAAGGGAATTTACTCCCATGTTTACAATTTTTTCCCTTGGTCTCTCTTCCTTATTCATATCCTTTATTGTGAGGTACATCCTCTCTTTCATCCATATCACCTAAATTAATTTAATGTTAAAATCTTTCCTGAGAATACTGCTCAATCTAGCAATTGGTAGTCCTACCACATTAAAATAATCACCTTCAATAGATTCCACAAGGGCTGATCCAATGCCTTGTATTCCATAGGAGCCAGCTTTATCCCACACCTCATTAGTGTTGATGTAATTGCAAATATCATCATCACTTAAATCTTTTATTTTTACTTTAGTTTTTTCATAAAACACGACTTTTTTATATGTATTAGCTTTAATTATAGCCACGCCTGTGATTACATGATGATATGTGCCAGATAATTTCTTTAGGGTATTAAATGCCTCATCATAATTTGCAGGCTTACCTAAAATATGATGATCCTTTACCACTATAGTATCTGCACCTATGACAATGCCACCATCATCACATCTTTCTGCCACATCTAAAGTCTTTTGAAAGGCTAAAGCCATGGCTACTTGTTCTGGTATATCACCTTCATTTACTTTTTCATCTACTGATGACTTCTCTATTCTTAAATGAATATTAAACTTACCAAGTATTTCTTTCCTTCGTGGCGAATTTGAAGCTAAAATTATCTTCTCCATATTTAGCACCTACAATCTAAAAAATATTACCATTCCTATTACTCCACCTAGGACACTGGCTAAATTCATATATAGTTGTAACCCTAATGTAAATTTAATGGCCAATAGGTCTATGGTAAATGGTTTAAATCCTATATGTTTACCATGCTTTAGTATCTCAAAAGTATCCTTAAATAAGTCTCCTACAACCCCTCCTACTACTATGCCTACTATCATTAGTAGAATAAGCATGGAAACTCCTTTTGATTTACTATTCATACAACCTCTCCTTACCTATTATTTTATTTAGATGTTTTGATATATAATTTGACGAAAGGCCAATAAAACACCCTGTGAATAAACTTGTTAACATCATAAAAGGTAAATATGTAAATATAAGCCAATTATTTATCATAATACTAGCCACTAATACTTGAGCCATATTATGGAATAAAGCTCCCACAATGCTAACACCTATTAAGCTAAAATATTTATTAAAATTTTTATACATAATCCACATGGCAATAGTACTACTTATGGCTCCTGAAAAACTATAAAAAAATCCCGTCACAGCACCACTTCCCAATGTTCCTACTATGGTCCGTAGTATTGATACTATTAGGGCATTTTTGAAACCAAAAACAACCAGTGTGACTAAGTTAGATATGTTAGCCAGTCCTAGTTTTGCACCTGGCATTACAAAATTAACAGGTATAAAATTTTCTACAATCTGAAGACCTATTCCTATGGCAGTTATAAGCGATAAGTATAGTAATTTTCTAGTTCTCATAAATTTCCTCTTTCTAATAACTCACAATGTCCACATCACTATTATTTGTCTTTAATTTTACAGAAAGCCTGTGAGGAATACAAACTAAAGTTTCATTTGGCTTTTCAATTATGCCAAGTTTCTCACATATTTTATCCCTACAGTCTGAATTTTCCATCCATACTTTTTTACCTTCTATTTTTACTTCATTATAGCCATGATCACTTTTAATTGGAATAGTAGTATATTTAGTATTAGAATCTATAATTAACTTCTTGTATTCTTTTCCATCTAATTGTATTACTAAATACATACTTTCTTCATTAGTTGCCATGTTAGCAGTCACTTTAATTCCTATTATGGAAGCCGCTATTATAAAAATAATCAATAATTTATCCCATTTCGTCATAATAATCAACACTTACCTCTATATTAATATTTTTTCCAAAATAATCTTTATAATCCATATATTTTTTTCCTTTTAGGCCGTATAATTTGTACATATGTTATATGGCACACTATGGACATTCTAAGTTTAACATTTTGACATAAACATGACAAGTATTACATAAAAAGTCTTTTCTTAAAAGATATTTAAGATAATTAAGTTTTCTAAATTATTAAAGAGTTTCATTTGGAAAAGAAAAGAACATACGAAAAATCGTATGTTCTTTTTTCAATCTACATTATTTCATTGTTATACATTTCTTAGGACACTTAGCTTCGCAAGCTCCACATCCTATACATTTGTCTTCAATGATCTTATGTTTTTGCTTTAATTCGCCTTCAATTGCATCCACAGGACATTGTCTTTTACAAATTGTACATCCTACGCAACTTTCTTCTTCTATATAAGCTTTTTTTCTATTCTCTAAATCACCATATATGGCTTTAGTCGGACATTTCTCTACACAAACCATACAATTCGTACACTTTTCATAATCTATTTTAGCTAAATTATTTTCAAATGTAATAGCCTCAAATGGACATGATTTAACACAAATCTGACACCCAATACATCCTACAGAACAATTGTCCTTTACTGTTTTTCCTCTTTCCTTATTGTTACATTCAATAACAACTTCTTGTTCATAAGGAACCATATCAATTACATTCTTTGGACATACATCTAGACATTTTCCACAAGCTACACACTTGTCAGGATTAATACTAGCCACACCGTCATCAGTAATTTCTATAGCATCAAATCCACAAGCCTTAACACAGGTTCCAAGACCTAAACACGCATAAGAACAGGATTTAGCTCCTCCACCTAACATGGCTGCAGCTTTACAGTCCTCTATACCTGAGTAATCATATTTTTCCTTGCAATTATCACTTGTTCCATTACATATTACACGAGCTACCTTTTTAACTCCACCACCAGCAGAGATGCCCATGATTTCTCCAATCTTTTCAGCACATTCAGAACCTCCAACAGGACATCCATTTACAGGTGCTTTTCCTTCTACTACAGCCGTTGCAAATCCTCCACATCCTGGGTATCCACAACCACCGCAGTTAGCACCTGGAAGTGCTTCTCCAATTGCTGTTATTCTTGGATCTACTTCTACAGCAAATTTTTGTGATGCGAAGGCCAAGCCAGCACCAAAAAGTAGTCCCATACCACCTAAACTAGCTATTGGAACTAACATAGTTGATAAATCCATGTTTCCCCCTCCTATCTATACAAGACCTGCAAAACCTAAGAATGCAATTGCCATTAAACTTGCAGTAATAAGGGCAATTGGAAATCCTCTAAACACTGCTGGTACATCTGAAATTTCAAGTTTTTCTCTAATTCCTGCAAATAATACTATAGCTAAGGTGAAACCTACTGATGCAGCAATAGCATTAAAAATTGTTTCTATTAAATTAAAGTTAGATTGAATATTTAATATAGTTAATCCTAAAACTGCACAGTTAGTAGTTATAAGCGGTAAGAAAACTCCTAGTGCTTGATATAATGTTGGACTTGTCTTTTGAACAACCATCTCAACAAATTGCACTAATGATGCTATAACTAATATAAAGGCAATAGTCTGTAAATATCCTAATCCAAAAGCATCTAATATAAAGTGTTGTATAAAATAAGTTATAATAGAAGCTAGTGTCATAACGAAAGTTACGGCCATACCCATACCACTTGCAGTTTCTACTTGCTTAGATACACCAAGAAACGGACAAATTCCTAAGAATCTTGACAATACAAAGTTATTTACTAATATCCCACTAACTAATATAACAAATAATCCAGTTACTGACATATCCTATACCTCCTTTGTCTTCTTCATTACAACGTAGTTGTAAACAGCTAATAATAATCCTAATGCTAAGAAAGCGCCAGGAGGTAGTATCATAATTAACGCAGGTTGGAATGAAGCTCCAAATAGGGCTTTACCAAATAATGTTCCCGCTCCTAATATTTCTCTTACACTACCTAATACAGTTAATGATATAGTAAATCCAAGTCCCATACCAATTCCATCAACGGCAGATGCAATTACATTATTCTTAGATGCGAATGCCTCTGCTCTACCTAGTATTAAACAGTTAACAACTATTAATGGAATAAATAAACCTAATTGCTTATCTAATGCAGGTAAATAAGCCTTCATAGCAAGACCTACAACCGTAACGAATGTAGCTATTACAACTATAAATATTGGTATACGTATTTTACTTGGAACAACATTTTTCATTGCCGATATTACTATGTTTGCACATATTAAAACTGCTGTAGTAGCAAGTCCCATTGCTAACCCATTCATAGCTGATGTAGTTACAGCCAATGTAGGACACATACCTAACATCTGTATAAATATCGGGTTTTCAAATAAAATACCCGCCATAAATATTTTATCTAATCTCATTTCTTCACCCCCGATTACTTTAACTGCTCATTGTATATTTTAATTGCTAAGTTAACACCATCTGTAACAGCACTTGATGTTATAGTAGCACCTGATATTGAAAGTACTTCATTATCCTTAGGCGCTCCTGATTTAATTACTGCAATTTCTTTATCTGTACTCTTTTCATTATATTGATCTTTAAATTCACCAGAAGCCTTAGCACCAAGACCTGGAGTTTCTTGGTGAGTACCTATGTTAACACCACTTATAGTGCTATCAGTATCTATACCGATCATAACTTCAATAGCTCCACCATATCCACTTTGAGGTAAAGTCTTAATAGTATATCCTATAACTTCTCCATCTTTCTTTCCAGCATATACTTCTAAAACATTCTCATAACCACTATATTTATCACTAGATACTTCTTCAAATTCCTTTGCATCTGGTAATACAGTCTGTCTTGCTTCTATATTTGCTTGTGTTAATTGTTCTTCAATAGGTCCCTTTGTTACATCATAAGTATATGCAAGTATACTAGCAGCAATAGCCGCTATAGCAAATAATATTATTCCTAATTTAGTAATCTCTCGCATTTACTTCACCTCCCCAAAAACTCTAGGTCTAGTATATTTCTCAATAAGAGGTGTAGCCACGTTCATTAAAAGAATAGAGTAAGAAACACCTTCTGGGTATCCACCATAGATTCTTATAATAGCTGTTAAGAAACCACATCCTACTGCAAATATAATTTGTCCTTTTTCTGTTACTGGAGATGATGCATAGTCAGTTGCCATATATATAGCTCCTAACATTAATCCACCTGCAAACACTTGATATACCATATAACTTATATCAAAGCCACCTAATAAGAAACTCATAACTGCAACCGTTGCTATATAAATCACAGGAATTCTAGGAGTGATAACTCCTCTATATACAAGATAAATTCCACCTATAATTAATAATATTGCTGAAGTTTCTCCTATACATCCTCCAACATTTCCAACTATTAAGTCCATAAATGATGGTAACGCTTGACCTGATGCTTCTCCACCAACTATAGCAAGAGGTGTTGCCGTACTCACTGCATCTGTTCCTGGTTTAACCCAAGCAGTCATTTGTACTGGCCAAGATGCTAAAAGCATTGCACGAGCAGCCAAAGCTGGGTTCATAAAGTTATGTCCAATACCTCCAAATACTTGCTTTACTATAAAGATAGCAAATATAGAACCAATTGCTGGTAACCACCATGGTGCTGATGCTGGAATATTAAATGCAAGTAATAATCCTGTTACTACAGCACTCCAGTCATTTATTGTTACTCGTTTCTTAGAAATCTTTTGTATAGCTGCCTCTGTTAATACAGCAGCAATTACTGCTGATAATATTACTTTAACAGCACCCATTCTAAAATAATATACACCTGCTAAAGTAGCTGGTAATAATGCTATTACCACATCTCTCATTATCTTACTTATGGATTCATTCGCCCTTAGATGGGGAGATGATGATACTATAAGCTTATTTTCCATATTTATTCCCCTCCAATTTATTTACTTTTTTTCTTCTTTGCTATAATCTCTCTTTTTGCAACTCTAATTGAATGTAGCAAAGGTCTCTTTGAAGGACAGATAAATGAACAAGAACCACATTCAATACAATCAAGGGCGCGATATTCCTCTGCCTTATCATACATATCTTTTAATCCATATGCACTAATGTATACTGGTTGTAAAAATGCTGGACAAATTTCTACACATTTTCCACACTTGATACATTGTTCTGGTTCAGGAAGTCTAGCTTCCTCTGGCGATAATACTAATATACCAGATGTTCCTTTAATAGCTGGTACATCATCAGTATGTTGTGCAAGACCCATCATTGGACCACCCATTATTACTTTTCCTGGCGTACCATTGTATCCACCACATTGTTCTATTATTTCATTAAATAAAGTTCCAACTTTTATTAATAAGTTCTTAGGTTCCTTTATTCCACTTCCTGTAATTGTGGCAATTCTTTCAACTAAAGGCATACCTGTCTTTATGGCAGTTGCTATGGCAGCCGCAGTTCCTACGTTGTTAACTATAACTCCTACAGCCATTGGTAACCCACCTGATGGTACTTCTCTTTGTGTACAGGCATATATTAACTGTTTCTCAGCACCTTGTGGGTACTTAGTTTTTAACGCAACTATGCTTATACCTTCTTCGTTTTTAACGCACTCAAGCATTTTTTCTATGGCATCTTTTTTATTGTCTTCGATACCAATGTAGGCTTTTTTCACATTTACAATTTTCATCATTGCTTTAAGTCCATATACAATACTTTCTGGATCTTCTAACATTAATCTGTGGTCTGCTGTTAGATATGGTTCACATTCTGCACCATTTAAAATTATTGTGTCAATATTTGTGTCTGGTGGCGGTGAAAACTTCACGTGCGTTGGGAAGGCTGCTCCACCTAGACCCACTATACCTGCCTCTTTAACGATTTCTAAAATTTCTTTTCCTGATAGCTCACTAATGTCTCCCTTAGGTAAAACGCTTTCATGAACCGTATTTAATCCGTCAGATTCTATTACGATGCATGTAGCTTCACCTGTAGGAGTCTTCATTTTTGCTATCTTCTTTACCTTTCCAGAAACACTACTGTGGATAGGCGCTGATACAAAAGCACTTGCCTCTCCTATTTTTTGCCCTACCTTAACTTCATCTCCAACTTTAACTAGCGCCTCACATGGAGCTCCTATGTGTTGTTGAAGTGGTATATAAACGACCTTAGGCTCATTAGCTTTGATTACAGCTAATTTTTCTGTAGCCTTTTTACGATGTGGAGGATGTACTCCTCCTCTGAAAGATAATAGCTTCATATTACTCACCCCTTATACTAAAATAAACTGTCTTAACCACAGATATCTTAAAATTGCAGTGACAATATTGTATACAATGTACTTGCCCATAGAAAAAAGGCAACATTTATACAATATTTACCTTAATTTTTACTTGATATACATCTTGTACCAATTATATATTAACTTCAATATTGTAAAAAGTCAATGAAAGTGTATGTAATATAATTTCAAAAAAGATAGTCATAAAATACTGAAATATTTGAAAATACTACATTTTAACATTTAATTATTTTTTTAACAAAATAAAAGTGCAATTTCTGCACTTTTATATATATATTTCCTCTATACCTTCTTTTATGTAATTTTTAATCCACATGAGAACGTCATAATCTGATAGGGGAACTCCATCTAATATTTTTTTAATTTCCTTAGTCTCAAATTTAAAAGTTTTATTTTCATATTCATGTGTATACAAATAATCCACCTTATCATTAGACATTAGTAAGGTTACCATGGTATCTTCCATCTTCCCTAAAGGAGCTCTATCAATGTGGTTTCTAACAAAATTAGCTTTAACCCTAGTTCCTTCTCCCTCTTTAGATTCTAACAAAAAACTTCCATCGCATGTTTCTGCCGCCATCTTAAAAAGAGAAATTCCAAGACCTACTTTTCTTGTAGTTCTTGTAGTATAAAATGGATTTATGGCCTTTTTAACCGTTTCTTCATTCATGCCCTTTCCGTCATCAATTATTTCCACATGAAATAAGTTCTTTTCATTATGTTCACAAATGTTTATTTCAATATTTTTAGCACCTGCGCTAATACTATTTTGTACTATATCGAGTATATGAAGAGACAACTCTTTCATGTATTCCCTCCTACTGTTAATTTTTTAATTTGTTTAATATGGATTTAATGTTCCTTTCTTCCACTTCTAGAAAAGTTTCTCTCTCCAAGATATCTCCTAAAAAATGAGCATCAGAATTTTTTATAAAATTATACTTACTTAAATATTTATATTTCTTAGTAAAAGAATTCTCATCACATTTTCTTGAAATTTCTAATGTTTTTATATCCATATCAGTTGGGATAAAACCTAAGTTTGCAATAATACTAAAGGCCTTTTTATCCACATGGGCAGGAATCATAACCCCCTCTAGTCTTTCAATTATTTTAAAAGCTTCATTACAACTCATATTTACAGAATTAATCAAAAGTCTCTCATTTTCCCCTATAATATTGTCATCCTTATCAAATATCCATTGGTTACCAAAAAACTTAGGGTCATTTTTCTTATTTGGTAATTTATCGTATACTAGATTTTTAAATTTATCTGCATCCTTAATGTCTCTAAAAAGACAGACAAAATGGGCTTCTTCCTTTGTCTGTAATTCCATACCTGGTATTACCAATAACCCCTTTTCCTTGCCTAAAGTCATACAAACTTCACAATTTTCAGTTGTATTATGATCTGTTATGGCAATAACATCTAATCCCTTTAATAAACTCATATTTATAATATTATTAGGTGTCATATTTTCACTTGAACAGGGAGACAAGCTACTATGTATATGCAAATCAACAAATATTTTCATTTACTTTATTCCTAATTCATATAATATTTTGAATATTTCATATGCGGGTAAACTTGTACTCAAAATTGATATATTTTCTTCATTGGCCTTTTCTATAGTTTCTTCTTCAACTTCTATATTTTCTGGAACAATTATGCAGCTAAGTTCCAATAGACTTGCAACAGCAATTATATTAACGTGAGTCTGAACAGTTATCCATGCATTATTTACTTTTCCATTTGACATTACCCAACTGAGCAGATCACAACAGTATACACCTTCGATTATCTTGTTAGCCGTATCCTCATTAGTTATTAGTTTAAATACACCCTCCTTAGTCAGTTCCTTAACTTTCACCATTTAAACCTCCTTATAATACTTGTATTTACCTTTAGCTTAAAGTAATATTTCCATATCTAATCTAGTATATTCTCCTTCTTTACTATCTATTGTCAAATTATCTGCACACCTTTTAATATTAGGAAGTCCCATACCAGCTCCAAAGCCCAGTTCCCTTACCTTATTAGATGCAGTAGAGTAACCTTCTTGCATGGCTAATCCTATATCTTTAATACCTGGGCCCCTATCATGAGCTCCTATTTTTATTTTATCTTCACTAATGGAGAATATTATTTTGCCCCCATTAGAATGTATTACTATATTCATTTCTGCCTCATAAGTAGCTATTGCAGTTTTCCGTATTTTTGCAGAATCAATTCCCAGTTGCCTCAAAATTTTTTTGATATTGCTAGATGCTTCTCCTGCCCTTGCAAAATCATTTTTTATAATATCATATTCTTGTCTTATTATTGTATGGTTTTCTTTCATATATTTTATTCTTCCTCTCTTCTTGGTACTCCCTTTAAACCATTTTTATACAATATACCGCAAGCAGTATATAGTATATGCTTTGTGCTCAATAATATCATATTATTTATTTTAGCTAACTCGATTACCTCTTTAGTGGGCTTTTTACCCCTTACAAAAATTATAACACTTATATCCATCATCTCTGCAGTCCTTATTACCTGATTGTTAATAAGGCCTGTCAATAACAAAGTTTTATCCGTATCAAAAGCCAACACATCGCTCATTAAATCACAACCAAAAGCTTTATGTACTTCCCTATCTAAAGAATCTTTTCCCAAATGACATTGGCACTCTAGTATTTCCAGTATTTCCTGCACTTTCACCTTTATCATCCCTCCTATGTCTTCATTAGTTATTTGTATGAAGCTTAGAGTACTTATCTAAAAATCCTATTATACTTTTTTCTACATTATCTGAGCTAATCTGATTAGATAAGCTTTTTGTAAATTCTCCCATTATATTTGTGTATTTTTCCTTAAATTCTTTTCCTTTATTACTTATGTTTATATCCTCTAATTCCTTTTCTAATCCCTTTATTTCCTTTATATTCTTCTCTATTCCACTGCTATTTAATTCAACATCTGTTCCTTTAGATTCAACTAAATATTCTTCTATCTTTTCCATTTCCTCAAATACCTTTTTATTTATTTCGTTTAATTTTACAAAATGTTCCTTATCACTATTTTCACCTATTATTTTTTTTTCTTCTATGTATTGTTCAAACACAAAGGCCTCTTTAAAGTCTTCTTTTACAATAGGCATAATCTTGTCTATAGTTTCTCTCTTAGATCCAAATCCTACTATAACTTTAAAATTATTTTTTTCTACAATTCTTCCCATAATATTTTTATCTTCTAATTCCTTTAATTGAATCTTGGCATTTTCCATATTAGCAAAACTTCCTATTTGAATTCCATATATGGTCATTCCCTTTATTGCATATTCAGTTCCCTCGGATTTACTTGGTGATTTTTCTACTTTTGTTGACTCCTCTTTACTTTCCACTTTTTTCTCTTGTGTATCTTCTACTATTGTTTCTTTTTTAACCTCATCTTCATTCCACATTATAGCTGGTAGTATTACATATCGGGAAGCATAGAACCCTCCATATACGGCTACAACAGGAAGAAGTATACAAAATATTAATACCAACAAAAACTTTTTATATTTACTTTCTTTTCTAAAACCCCTCCTATTTCTTCTCATTTAAATGCCCCCTTTTTATCTTTATATTATTTAGTTTCTGTATAAAAAATTCTTTTCCTTTATATATTAGTATATTATGAACTAGTCCTACTTTAGAATATTTTTATAAAAAAAATCATACTTCGTATGATTCGTTATGAAACCCTATGGTTCCCGCAGGCGTATACTATCGTAATCTGAACACCTTCCTTAAAGCGGCAGGGGAATTCTTCCCCCACACCCCCTTCGTTTTTTACTTATATATAGTTTTGAAAATTTATAATTTCTTATTTAGTAAAAAACTCTACTTATTATATAAGTAGAGTTAAAATGAACTTGTGTAAGGAAAATCTATAACACCCTTCTTGCCTTCACATATCTTCTTTTGTAAGACCCTGTATTTAAATTAGATACTATTACTTTCATAGCTTTCTTTCCAGAAGAAGAATGTATAAAGTCACCATTTCCTATATATATACCGACATGATTTATCGTGCCTGCGCTTCCTTTGAAAAATACTAAATCTCCAGGAAGTAATTGACCTTTTGATACAGGTGTACCTACAGTTGCCTGAGACCTTGATACTCTAGGTAATTTAATCCCCAATTGCTTGTACACATAATAAGTAAAACCAGAACAATCAAATGAATTCGGACCTGTGGCTCCCCATACATATCTTTTACCCATTTTGCCTTTAGCTATGTTTACCACACTTAAAGCTCTACTACTTGCCGCCCCTCTAGAGGTAGTTGTTTTACTTACAACATCAATTAGACTTTTATGAGTCCACCCTTCACTTCCATTTGCAAGTACTATATTATACCAATCACTTTCATATCCCATAATTGATACTTCTTGAGAGTTTACTTTGGCAATTACATTAGCTTCTTTATTAGCTTTTTCTCTAATATTAACACTGTTTCCTTTTATAAATCCCTTAGGATAGTTAGATTGTACTTTAACGTAGTTTTTATTTAGCCACCCTTGTACATTATCTAATTCTACTTTTAGCCAATCCTCTTTTGATTCTACAATTAAAACTTCTGTGTTCTCTTTAATAGTCTTTATAATTGACCCTTTCATATTAGGTTCTTTTCTAAAATTCACATTAGATGTAGCTACTCCCTTTTTATAATTATCATTGGAACCATCTACAACTATATAGTCTCCGTATATCCATCCTGTCTTATCATTTGCTTGTACCTTATACCAATTCTTATTATTTTCTAAAACGTCCACATAAGAACCTAGTTTAATAGTACTTACAACTTTAGAATTCAAATCTGTAGCATTTCTTATATTTACATTGTCTCCTATAATTATCCCTTTATCTAAACCTTCTACAGTTATAGGTATTAACAGAATAGATGTAGCAGCTAAGGTTATTACGGCCTTTTTACACCTTCTTAATATACTCACTTATTTTATCCTCCTAGCAGTTTATCAACTGGTTTATTTTTACAAAAAAGTATTTTTTTGTCTTTTTCCTTCATATTGCAATGTAGACTACTCTTTAGAGTAGTCTATATGTAATTTTGGTGCGGATGGCGGGATTTGAACCCGCACGCCCTGTGAGCACTGCCCCCTCAAGACAGCGTGTCTGCCTGTTCCACCACATCCACATATTAAATTTTATGTCAGTTCAATTATATAATTTTTAAAATTCAATGTCAATATATTAACATTGTTCAAATGTAAGTTGTCACATATTAATTTATTGCGAAGGATATAGGGGAATGTTTCCCCTATATTACCTTATGGTTTTATATTCACAATTTTAAATAACTTCTTTAATTAGATCAATTCTCTATATACCACTTGTTAATATTATTATATATATTAAATAGGTTTGGTGATAAACTTCCCTTTATTTTTTTTGAACTAATTATAGCTTTATTTCTTATAAAAAGGCTTATATAAGACATATCATTCATATATATATCTGTAATTTCCTTTCTAATAACTTCCCTGTCTAGCTCATTAGCTACACCAGGTAGTTTGCTTGTAAGTACATTTAACTCTTCATTTTTATAAGAGAAAAAAGGGTTTTGGCTAGAATTTAACAAGAAATCAGTACTTAAACTTTCTTTCAAATCCACACCCATTAAAACCATATCATAGTCTGACATTTTTATTCTTTTCATATATTCATCCCAATTAACTACTTGAACATTAACATCAATACCTATTTGTGCTAAATCATTTAATATATATTTAGCAGATTTTACTCTTTCATCACTATCATTCACTAATAAGTTCAACTTTATTCTATTGTTAGTCTCCATATTAGCCAAATACTTAAAAGCCTCCACCGTATCTTTAGGGTCCTTTTTATTATTTCCCAGGTCATACTTTACAAAGGGGTAATTGAGTATTGTTCCATGGCCTAAATATATATCATCAATTATTTTAGTTCTATCAATTCCATAGTAAATAGCTTTTCTTAAGTTTATGTCTCTTAATTTTTCATCATTTAAATTTATATTGATAAATTCAAGCTCCAGAGTAGAAAATTCATGAATAATAAGATTTTCATCTTCTTTATATTTATCCCAATCATAGTAATCGGCTTCTACAACATGAACTTCCTCAGATTGCAGCAATGATAATGCCGCTGCGTCTGTTGGAACATATATTCCTTCTATAAAATCAATATAGGGCTTTTCATTCCAATAGTCTTCTCTAGCCCTAAGTAACACTCTTTTACGCTTTTCATAAGATTCAACTTCATAAGGTCCAGTTCCTATGGGAATTATATCTAAACTAGTATATACATTTCCTATTGTTTTAAATTTGTGCTTAGGTATTATTGGAAAAATTAACTTTCTCTCATACTTATAATCAGGTTTATTTAATTTAATTTCTACAGAATAAGATCCCTTAGTATTTATACTTTTAATATTTTCAACTAAATACGCATAGGTTGATATTTCATCTCCATATATGTTTTTTTTCAGTGCATCCACTGTAAATTTAACATCATCAGAATTAAAGTTATACCCATCTTGCCATTTTATATTATTTTTTAAATTAATTATAAGAGTAGTCTCGTCTACATAATTAATATCCTCCGCTAACAATGGAGTTATGTTTAAATCCTTGTCTACTTCAAACAAACTCTCATATATTAATTTATTAAAATAATACATTGATCTACTATTATCTAATAAAGGATTTAGAGTTTTAGCTTGTACTACTGGTATTCTTAAAGTACCACCGTACTTTGAAGTGACTTTTTTCTCCTCTATAACCTTTACTTCTTCATTTTCAGTATTTTTCACCTGGCATCCTTGAAGTAAACATAAACTAATTATAAATATTATTAAAAATATGCTCTTATTAAACTTAGGCATTAATATACCTCCAAAAGTTTATTAAAAAATCTTTTTTAACTTTTTGTTTTCTATCATCCCAGGAATTCTTCCTCTTTTTGCCACAGGTTGTCCATTTACTTCTTTTATATCCATAGTCATATCTATAGCTGAAGCACCAGATATATAACTTCCAACTCCAAATGAATCTGCACCTGCTTCTGATAATAATTTGATTTTTTCTGGCTTTAATCCACCAGATACGAATATTTTCACATTTTCGAATCCATTTATATCTAATTTTGATCTAACTTCCCTTACTAAATTAGGAGTAACTCCTCCTCTTTCACTAGGAGTATCCAGTCTTATAGCATACAGTTTGTCTCCAAGTTCTTTAGCTATTCTTATACTCTCTTCTACTTCATCTTTAAAGGTATCTACTAATACAATTCTTTTATGATCTTCTGGTGATACTTCATTATATGCTTTTGCCACGTCTAATGTATCTCCTGCAATTAACATAGCAGCATGAGGTAATGTTCCTGTAGGATCTATACCTATCATACTTCCTGCTAAAACACAACTTACTCCATTAGCACCGCCTATTACAGCTGCCCTTTCCATTACTGGTGCCACTGCTGGATGTACATGTCTAGCCCCAAAACATAAAAATGGCTTTCCGTCACAAGCTTCCTTTACCTCTTTTGATGCAGTAGCCCAACCACTAGCACTTGCTAAACTTCCTAGCATGGCTGTTTCAAATACTCCAAATTCACTATATGGTCCCTTTATTCTAATTAGTGTATCCTTTGGTTCAAAGGACTCTCCTTCATCTACAGCCCATACTTCAATATCTTTTCCCTTTAACATGGCCTTTACTTCTTCTATTCCTGCAAAGATACCAGGTTTTCTAGCAAATATTTCTGCTGTAACAATAGAATCTTCTAATTTCATACTTTCTAATATATCAAGGGTTCTTAAAAAATACACATCCGTAGTAAGGCCTTTTAATATATCATCATGAGTTGCTGAGTGAATTTCTCTATCTATATTACTTATTCCTTCAATGTCCTTTAAGCTCTTTACCTGTTTCATATACCTCTTTCCTTTCTACTTTTTCATAAGTGCATCTACCATGCTGATTAAAGCATATGCAATTCCAGATCCTATAAGAGGACCAACTGGATAACCTTTAAACACAACAATTCCTAATATGGTTCCTAAAACAACAGGAGTGACTATATTAGGGTCCACGTCAAGAAGGGTACCCCCATAAGCACCAAATATGGCCACTAAGACTCCTGCTAATAGGGCAAGCCATCCCCTATATGATTTTAGTCCTTTTAAAAGTTCAGCTGGGTCTATCTGACCTAATGCAAAGGGAGCTAGTACTCCCATCATCAACAAAATAACACCTAATTTTAATCCATATTTATCCAAAGAATTCAATACTGCATCAGACACTGTATTAAATCCTGGACCTATTTTACCCATTAGTGAAAAAAACATCAAAGTAGTTATGGCCACCGCTAAAGAATTATTCTTCCCTAATATGGATAATACTAAAAGTACTAATAACGACAAATTGCCTATGTATTGTTGACTCATAACTATTCTCCTATCCTTATTCGTTCATAGGTAACATATTAATTATAAATTACTTACCAATTTAATTCAATATGGTAAGCAAATACAATTGAAATTATTGTATAACTATAAGTTAGCTAAAAGAGTTTTGTTAATTTTTTATCTTCTAGCTAACTTCATAATACATGTACTTTCTATATTATGTATTTTTTTCATAGATTATCTTGTATACCTTATATCCTGTTAAAACTTTTACTGTATATTTCCTAGTTTCCTCAAAAGGTATTTGTACTAACTCTCCATCTTGTGAGTAGGTATCATTATTTAACCACTTTTTTACATTTCCACTACCTGCATTGTAGGCAGCTATGACATTTTTAAGGTTTCCATTAAATTCTTTTTTTAAGGTGCTTAAGTACCAACATCCCATTTTAATATTTAATTCGGGCATATAGAGCATATCTTCATTATAATCTTCAATTTTTAATACTTCTGCAGCCCACCTACCAGTTATTGGTGCTATTTGCATAAGACCTTTGGCATCCTTTATAGAAGTGGCCTTTTCTTTAAATTTACTTTCTGCTTTTATTATAGAGAATACTAAATAAGGATCTAAATCGTATTCATAAGCATATTTATATACAATTTCATTATAATCTGTTGGATATATTATTTTTAATATCCAATTTATGCTCATAAGACTACTAGTAGCAACAATAATGACAAAGGCTAAAAGAATTAACATTTTATGTTTCCTTAAGTCAATTAAGATCAATTTAAACCTCCGATAACATTTTTAAGTATATATTCTACTTGTTCTTTTAAATGGTGTATATTTTTATTATTATCAATAATTATATGGGCATACTTTTTCTTTTCTTCTAAACTCATTTGAGATTTTATTCTCTTTATGGCATCTTCCTTAGATAGATTATTTCTTTTCATTAACCTATCTATTTGAACCTGCTCATCTACTACTACAAGCCAAATCTCATCTACTAGATCCATCATTTTAGCTTCTATTAAAAGTGGAGCATCTACTATAATTAATTTATTATCCTTTTTTAGTTCTTCTATTCTCTTTACAAATTCTTCGCCTATTCTTTTATGGGTTATTTCATTTAGTTTTTCTAATTTACATTTATCTGAAAAAACAATATTTCCAAGTTTTTTTCGATCCAAAGTACCATCTTCCTTTAATACATCACAACCAAAGGCTTTAGAAATCTCATGAAGGGTAGGACTTCCCGGTTCAACAATTTGTCTACTTATTAGATCCGCATCTATTATAGGTATATTGCGATCCCTGAGCATATTAGATACGGTGCTTTTTCCTGATGCGATACCTCCTGTTAATCCAATTACTTTAGTCATATTACCATCATCCTTACTTAGTTTCATACCAACTTCCACCTTCATTCATATCTATATCTAGTGGAACTTGTAGACTAACTGCATTCTCCATTTCTTCTTTCAATATGTTTTTAACCATATCCATTTCATCCTTATGTACCTCTATTATTAACTCATCATGTACTTGAAGTATTAGTCTGGATTTTAAATTATTTTTTTCTAGTCTATCGTATACTTTAACCATGGCTATTTTAATAATGTCTGCTGCCGTTCCTTGTATAGGAGTATTCATAGCAGTTCTTTCTCCAAAGGATCTTAAGTTGAAGTTTTTAGCCTTAAGTTCTGGTATGTATCTTCTTCTATTTAAAAGGGTTGTAACATATCCATATTCTTTTCCTTCTTTAACTATGCTTTCCATATATTCTTTAACACCATGGTATTTATTTAAATATTCATCTATATATTTTTTAGCTTCCTTCTTAGTTATATGTAAATTCTCAGAAAGACCATAGTCACTTATTCCATATACTATACCGAAGTTTACAGCCTTAGCTTTACTTCTTTGTATGGAAGTTACACTATCCATAGGTACTTCAAATACTTTAGAAGCTGTTGTCTTATGAATATCTTGCCCTTCTCTGAAAGCCTCAATTAAATTTTCATCATCAGATATATGAGCAAGGACTCTTAATTCTATTTGAGAATAATCTGCATCTAATAAAGTATATTCATCACTAGTAGGTACAAATACCTTTCTTATATTTCTTCCCATTTCCAATTTAATAGGTATATTTTGTAAATTAGGTTCTGTACTACTTATTCTTCCCGTTGCTGTAACCATTTGATTAAAGCTTGAATGGATTTTGTCAGTTTTTTCGTTTATAACAGCCTCTAGACCATCTACGTATGTGGACTTTAATTTTACCAATTGTCTATACTCTATAATCCTAGGTATTATATCATGTTTGTCATATAATTTTTCTAACACTTCTGCATTAGTAGAATATCCTGTTTTAGTCTTCTTTACTGGTGGAAGACCTAATTTATCAAATAATATGACTCCTAATTGCTTAGTAGAATTAATATTAAATTCTTCATCAGCATCTGCATATATTTGGGCAGTCAAATTAGTTATTCTCTCATCTAACTCATTTCCTATTTCCTTTAATTTTTCCCTATCCACTTTAAACCCTATATATTCCATACTTCCTAACACTTTAATAAGAGGAAGTTCCACGTCCATATATAGTTCATACAAGTCATCTTCTTTCATTCTCTCTACTATGACCCCTTCTAGCTTAGATAAGGCAATACATAAATTTGATCCATAAGACATAAGCTTTTCTTCATCTAACTGAGAATAGTTTAGTTTACCTTTTCCCTTACCTAATAATTCCTCTTCATTCTCTATGTATTCACCTAAAAATTCATCATATATATTGCTTATATGATAATCCTTTTTTGATGGGTCTATTAAATAAGCTCCTAGCTTCACATCTATAAGGATGCCATCTAATTTAATATCATATTCCTTTAAACTAGTCATATCCTGTTTTAATTCATATCCTATTTTCTTAATATTAACACTCTCAAGGACAGGTTTTAATTCTAATAAAAGTCCATCATCCTTAATACAATATATTTCATTTTCAACTAACATAAACGTACATATTATTTTTTCATCCCTAATATTATTGTGATCACTAAATATCTTTAATACAAACTCTTCATTTTTAATTATTTTTTCATTTAAGGATTTTACTTTTTCTATGGAATCTATCATATTAACTTCCCTATTTGACTCCACGTCTGTCTTTCTTTCCTTTTTAACATCAAAGTCCTTTAATAGTTTTTTAAACTCTAATTTATTAAATAATTCTATAACCTTTTCATTATTAGGTTTTTCCCTTTTAAGCTCTTCTAAAGAGATTGCCACAGGAACGTCTACTATAATAGTAGCAAGTCTCTTACTAAGAATAGCTTGTTCTGCATTCTCTGTAAGTTTTTCCTTCATCTTTTTTGTAAGACCTTCTAAGTTACCAAGGAGATTCTCTATACTCTTATGCTCTTTAATAAGCTTTATGGCAGTTTTTTCTCCTATTCCAGGTACTCCTGGTATATTATCAGATTTGTCTCCCATAAGACCTTTCACATCTATAAATTCAGTAGGAGTTACCCCATATGTATCTAAAACCTCATCATATCCATATTGTTCTAAGGTACTTATACCTTTTTTTGTTATCAACACTTTAGTTTTATCTGATGCTAATTGAAGAGCATCCTTATCTCCAGTAATAATTATTGGAGATAAATCCTTGTTTTCACAAAACTTAGCCAATGTACCAATCAAGTCGTCTGCTTCAAAACCTTCAAGTTCTACCCTATGTATGTTAAATGCATCTAATACTTCTTTTAATACGGGCATTTGTTCTGCCAATTCCTCTGGCATTTTTTTTCTTCCCGCCTTATATTCTTTAAACTCATTATGTCTAAAAGTAGGTTTTTTCATATCAAATGCCACAGTAATGTATTCAGGATCATATTCCTTATATATTTTATTTAATATATTCACAAATCCATATATGGCATTAGTATGTAACCCCTCTTTATTTGCCATATGAATTGGTAGGGCATAAAAGGTTCTATTAATTAAACTATTCCCATCTATAATAACTATTTTCTTATTCAAAATATCCTCTCCTTAAAAGGTTGTCTACATAAAATATCCCATTATATTAATAATTAACATAATATAATAAACATATTCTAATTACTTATCTAAAGTCCTTTATTTAATTTACACGTAAAAGGCATACTTCGTATGCGACCTTATGGAACCCTATGGTTCCCTTCGACGCAACTAAAGTTGCTGAGCACCTTCCATCAAAGAGGCAGGGGAATTCTTCCCCTACGACCCCTTCATTTTTTACTTATCTACAGTTTTGAAAATTCACAATTTCTTGATACGTAAAAAATGATAATGGTTAACCATTATCATTTTTTAAACCTCTTGTATAATAAATATACACCACCAAGCACTGTTCCTACAAGGACTAAGTTGGGAATATTTGAAATTACTTTCACCAAAAGGTATTCTATTTTATTTACTATATTATTTATACTAGATATAAACCCTTCCTTTGCCCTTTGTCCTATGGACTTATCTATTGGCTCTATCTTATTTTCCTTGTTCTTCATTTCCCTTACTTCTAGACTTAGAGTCGTGTACTCCACTAGATTATCCCAATTTTTAATTCTACCTTCTAAAGAGTCAATTTCCATTCTAACCCTATTTAACTCCCTCTCAATTTGTAGGATATCCTCCACCTTCGTAGCCTTTTCCATTATACTTCTTAATCTGTCCTCTTGAACTTTCAAGTTCTTAACCCTATTTTCCGTATCATAATACTGGGCTGTCACATTCTGAGCATTAGATTCAATATTATTTACTTTACCAAGGGTCTTTGTAAACTCTATCATTTCCTCGCTATTAGCTTTTGGAATCCTTATAGTAAAGCTTCCTGCCTTTAAATTATTGTGGATATCATATATATTGCTAAATTCCATATACCCCATTAAATCTCTAGTTTTCTTATTAAGATTATCATAAGCATTATTAAAATCCGATACGGATATATTCATATGGGTATTTTTAATTATCTTTTGATTATCTATAGCCACCTTATTAACTCTAGACTCACTTTTAGCTGAAAGACCATAGTTCTTAACTCCTACTGCCCTTTCTTCCGTCTTCATCTCAGCCTTTTCTACACTAAACTCAGCAACACCATTTCCATCCCAATTGGAAGCATCATTTTCTATTTTCAAAGCCATATTAGGCGCTGAATCCGCCATATCCATACTCATCTCTGCTGGAGCTAATTTTGCAGATTCTTCATCCATTTCCATCTTATCTAAACTTCCCATATTAGCCATTGAACCTAATAGGACTATAAAGAGAGCTGCCACAGAGCTATATACTTTCCATCTTCTTTTAAATTTATCTCTCAATTTAATTACTTTACTTTCTTTTATAGGTTCAAAATCTATTTCTTCTTTAGCTTGTATAAGCTTTTCATGTAATTCTACATGGAAATTCTCTGGTAATTCTACCATAGGTAGTTCTTCACACATGTTGACATTAAACAGTAGTGCTTCATATAATTCTCTACACTCTACACAAACGTCCATGTGTTTTCTAACTTCTTCATTATGTTTTTCATCTAACATATTATCTATATAAAGAGAAATCATTTCCTCAAATTCTACACACTTCATATTACTCCTCCTTTCTCTATTTTTAGACCATTTGATCTTTAAAAAGTTCCATCTTATCTTCTAGTAAATTTTTCAAGTTTTTCCTAGCCCTATTGATTTTGGATTTCACCGTTCCCTCGGAACAACTAAGTATATGGGCTATCTCCTTATAGGAAAATCCATTTATATCCCTTAAAATTATGGCTGTCTTATGGCTATCTCCTAAGGAGTTTATACATTCATGTAGCTCCTTTTTCACCATTTCCCTTTCAACCGTTTTTTCCGTATTGGTTTTATGATCAACAAACTCTCTTTTTATCGTCCCCTCTTCTGTTTCAGTTGGATTATCATAAGAAAGAGTTTTTTTGTTTTTATTCTTCCTTAATATATCTAAGCAAGTATTAGTTACTATCCTATAAAGCCAAGTAGAAAAACTACTATCACCTTTAAATTTGTTAATATGTTTATAAATTTTTATAAAAGCTTCTTGAGTTGCATCATTGGCATCTTCCACATTACCTAACATCCTATAAGCTATATTAAAAGCTCTCTTCTCATAATCTTTTATTAACAATTCAAAGCTTTCCACATCACCACTTTGACATTTCTTAATCAAAGACTTTTCAATATCTAGCACACCCATTGCCTCCTTTCTTTCATCTATATAGACGGAATATTTTCTAATTTGTTCCATAAAATTTCAAAAAAATAAAATATAGTTTATAAACTATATTTTATAATTATCATTATATACTTGTATATTTCCAAGTCAATTACTATTCTGCCACTTGAACCTTTTTATGAACTTTATAAGGATGAAAAAATGACTGTACTATATTTTCATCTTTATCTAACACTACAGTAGCATGATGCATAAAATTGTTATTTAAATAATATCTTAAATCAGTAGATTTCAAAACAGTATATGGCCCTTCTTCTTCTCTCCTTATATGATATATGGGAGTAAAATTGCTAAAATGTTTACCCGCATTACTTTTTTTGAATAATTCCAAATCATATTGAGATTCTCTTTTAAATCTTTTCGTTTCTTCCACCTTATTGTTTATCCAATCAAATTGCCCTACTATATATTCATCACCTGTTCTTGTAACAAATGCCCATTTATTTAGAGCGATTAAGGCAGGTAACATTTCTATATGTTCCACATTATTATCCTTATAATATTCTAATACTTTATTTTCTGAAGAATTTTTGGACATGCTTTTAAATACCAAATATGCTCCAAATATTAAAAGAGTACTCCCATAAAAAATCCAAGTTTTATTTTTTACCATTATAAGTAGTATACATAGTATACTTATGATAGGATCATACAACATAAGGATACCCTTTTTCTGTTTCTTATTTCCTATTGGATTAAAAAGCTTTACTCCATACGAATTTAACATATCAAAAAGCGAATGAGACAGGGCCCCTAAAAAAGTCCAAAAAAATAATTGCATAAATGGCACAACAAAAAACAACTTTAATGTCACAGCTATGATAGCTGATAAAACGCCTAATCCCGGTATAGTATGTGTCATTCCTCTATGGTGTTTTAAATATAAAAAATCGTCTTTTATTCTAGCCACTACATCTATATCAGGTATAACAGACCCTATTACGCATCCAATTACTAATGGATTAGTTATATCCATTGTATTTTGAGCAAAAGAGCCTATACCCAATCCAATTATGGCATGAGTTAATGGATCCATTACAATTCCCCCTTCATTATTTTCATATTATCATACACTATATTAGTTTACCATAATTTTTGTGCAGTATCAAACTTCAAAAGATACCATTTGAATCGTTTTCCTCTTTATGTTATACTGATATAATGTATAGGTAGAAATAGTGGAATTAACAGACGCGACGGGCCCAAAATTGTTTGCGTCTGTTTTTTAGTTCTCATAAAGTCAAAATAGACATTTTTACCCATTTATTGAACTTCAGTACCAACTGATTTTTTGTTTAATTACAGAATAATTCGGAGGTACTTTTTTTATGGGCAAAACAACAATTATAAGGAGTACAAAGAAGCAAACAGAGGGAACAATTCATATTAATAAATTCATTCATAACTGTAAATTAAAAATCCTTAGACCAAAGACCTATGTTTCTAACTTTCTAGATAGGAACTTTAAAAATATTAGTGTAATATATAATAATATTGGGAATTATTTTACTATAGCATTTGAGGTAGTAACACAATAAAGTGAAAATATATCTATTTTGTAATACATGATACTTGTCATGTTATTGCCCAATTTATGGATTGCTTAAAATCAAAAAACATTCCATATTCTTGCAATGGAGACCACAATTTAAAATGAATAGTGTATGGAGGTTTAATATGGAAAATAAACAATTTAACAAATCAAGAGTAGTAAAATCTAGACCTCATCCAATATTGGCAGGCTTTATAGACTTTTACATGGTAAATCTAGTAATAGGATCAGTTGTATCGATATTTAATACCATTACAGGTATAAATATTTATTATGAAATGAATATTACTGGTGCAGTAATTCTTACGGTATTAATACTAGGTGGAGTAATAACGTATTACCTATTCTATTCGAAAAAAGTTATGTTTTTAAGTTTTGGTGAGTTTTTGACTGGACGCAGAATCGAAAGAAATATAAAAGTATGGACTAACCCATTTAATTGCAATAGGCTTGGGATATTTGTGGTGATTATAATAAATATGATAATGTTTGCGAATGAATGGGATAGTATAAGCCGGGGTTATATATACACATTTACAGGACTCATAGGGAAGTTAATAAGAATTGCCATCAAAGCCTATGCATTGAAAGAGTTCAGCAATAGAAATTTAAATGGATTAATCATACTAATCATAATTTCACTATTATCAATTATTGGTTTTCAAAGTCAAGGTGTTTTCCCTGATGAAATGAAAAAATTCGGAACATATTTTAGTTTAGTAATAGCTGCTTTTTATACTGTGATTTACATTATATATACTTTAATTTTTAAGAAACAGCAAATTCAATAATATATCACCAGCCAATGCTCAAAAACTTAGGGTCTGTGAATGTTTCACAATCTTATTGTGTTACTTTTCAATTTTTAACAGATTTTACCCACCAAAGAATGTATACTGTAAATTCCTTTGAATAGATTTACATCCGAGTTTAAACGTAGTAACACTAAAAGTACATAACGGATTATTCCTTACCAATCTACATATGAACTTCATATACTTTCTGACAATATTGTTTAACAAATATGCTCTTGCTTGACGTGCTTAAACGTCTAGAAATATTAACTGACTTAATTATCAAAGACTTTATTGACATTCTATGGTAAAAGTGCTATTATATTTGTTATCAGCAGATAATCCGTTTGGTGTATTTGGTGAAAATCCATAGTGACCAACGTGTGAAATGTAGTAGATAGGCCGAAATGGTGGAATTGGCAGACGCGACGGACTCAAAATCCGTTGATGGAAACATCGTGAGGGTTCGAGTCCCTCTTTCGGCACCATTGAATAAGCTAGGGTTTAGTACCCTAGCTTATTTTATTTTTATGAAATTTTCTTCTAACCTTCTAACCATTCTTCTAACGGACTAAAACCTTATTGGACCTCTCTTTGTTTATTTCCAATAAAAAAAGAACCTTATTGGTCCTCTCTTTATTTAATCTCTCCGTTTATCCTATTTAAAATTAAAATAACTTATTAAAAGCCACTAACACATGGAACGCATAATGTAGATAATCGTCAACTGATTATTCCACCTAACGAGCTTGCTATATTGCGACGTCCCACATGGGTCTAGTGGAATGTCTGAAAATAGTATGTTAGATGACGGTCTTAACAGCTTTTCATATTATTTATTTACCCAAAATCCATATTTTTCAATAGCTTCTTCCCTATTATCTAATGCATATTGAATAAGTTCAACTAATTTCTCATCTATCATATTACTTTTAATGCTTGATACTCTAATATAACTTTCAATCACAAGATCATATTCATCAAAATAATATCCATTTTTAGTTAGTATCAGATGTAGTTTTTTCAAATTGGATGCAAGAGATTCAACAGACCCATCTACATTGTTCAAAAAAAGAGATACTTTCATATATTTTGCATCATTAATATCTAAGGGCTTATTTAATTTTCCATCAAACTTCTTTTCATAATCCATTTCAACGTACTGTACTGCTGCATTTTTATATGTATATGGATATTCTTTTTTTAATAACGAACTAATAAACAGTGTATACTCCTTCTCCATTCGTAAACAGGTATTCTGTCCACTCAAAACTTGAAATTCAAAATTGTCATATATTTTTCCATGTTTATACATCACATTAAAATGCATATCAATATCCTTTTTCGAATACACATAAGACCAATAATTACCATAATCGAAACTATATCTTGTCTCTCCAACTATTAATTCATATTCTTCATAAGTAGTTTTGACATAATCATTGATTTTTCCAGTTGCAATTCCTTTTGATATGGGATTTCCATTATATGCATCCATTATTACTAAGATAAAGCATATCACTACTACAATAACTGTTATAACTGTTGTTGTAATAATTTTCATTGATAATTTCATTTTTTTCATAACAGGAATCTCCTTAATCTAGTCAACAATTTATTACTGCTGTCATCTAACTACTCATTTCACGAACCAGTTTCGCTTTTTATCCATATTTGGTGGTGTTTGCTTACTGAGTCGGGAATATTTGCTTATCTTCAAACCACAAGCTTATATATTCTACAACAGCACCATTTTATAGCAAAATTAGATTTAATTCAATCTATAATGCTCTTTTAGCTTTTTTTGCCAAACATACATTTATAGTCATAGCACTGTATAAGCCATTTTTTCACAATCATTTCAAGTTGAAATCTAGACATTTTTCTTCTAACTTCTTTCTAACTAAAAGGGCTTTTCTAACGTTTTGAGGCTTTTTTCGAACCCTTATCAAAGTATTGAAAACACTAGATTCTTTGCCCGAAAACACCTCAAAAAAAGGACTCAAAATCCGTTGAAGACAACTTCGTGAGGGTTTGAGTCCCTCTTTCGGCACCATTGAA